>DYBS01000050.1 GCA_019418525.1 Clostridiales bacterium | reverse complement strand
GAGGCGCCCCGTCCAGATCGGTCATGGGGGGCACCGTGAAGGTCAGCGGCTCCAGCCCGGGGCCGATGAGCTCCAGCTCCTCCCCCACGTGGAACTTGTTGCGCAGGGCGCAGACCGAGCTGCCGTCGGGAGTGCAGGACTCCACCACGGCACAGACTTGGTAGTCCCGGATGTAGCGGGCGTCCTCGGTGAACTGGCCGGGCTGTCCAAACCAGAAGCCGGTGGAGTAGTGCCGGTGGCTCACCTTTTCCACCTCGTCCCGCCAGATGGGGGACAATTTCTCCCCCCGCTCGGCGGCGTCCACCGCGTGGCGGTAGGCCGAGGTAATGACCGCGGCGTAGTAGGCCGACTTAGCCCGGCCCTCGATCTTCACCGAGTCCACCCCGGCGGCCATCAGCTCCGGGATGTGGTCGATCATGCACATGTCCCGGCTGTTCATGATAAAGCTCTCCCCATTTTCCTCGAAAATGGGGAAATACTCCCCGGGGCGCTTCTCCTCCATGAGGGCGTACTTGTACCGGCAGGGCTGGGCGCAGGCCCCCCGCTGGGCATCCCGCCCGGTCATGTAGTTGGACAGCAGACACCGGCCCGAGTAGCTCACGCACATGGCCCCGTGGACGAAGGCCTCGATCTCCAACTCCTTCGGAGTCTTAGCCCGCAGTTCGGCCACCTCCTCCAGAGAGAGCTCCCGGGCCAGGATCACCCGATCGGCCCCCAGCTCGTGCCAGGCGGAGGCCACGGCGTAGTTGGTCACACCGGCCTGGGTGGAGATGTGCCGCTTCACCTTGGGCGCATACCGCTGGGCCAGGCGGAACACCCCCAGATCGGCCACGATCACCGCGTCCACCCCCGCGTCGGCGATGCGCTCCAGCCACTCCGGCAGGCGGGCGATCTCGTCGTTGCGGGGCATGGTGTTGCAGGTGACATGGACCTTCACTCCGTGGCTGTGGCAATGCTCCACCGCCTCCCTCAGCTCGTCCGGGGTGAAATTGCCCGCGAAGGCGCGCATCCCGAAATCCGTGCCCGCCAGATACACCGCGTCGGCCCCGTAGGCCACCGCCATGCGCAGGCGCTCCATATCCCCCGCGGGGGAGAGTACTTCCATGGACATGTGCTGTTCCTCCCGAAAAAGGGCGGGCGCGCACCACTGGAGTGCGTGCCCGCGCTGTCATTAGTTGTAACGGTCCTGGCTGGCGATGAAGTTCTGCTGCTCCTTCAGGGTACGGAAGAAGGAGTGGGTCCCGTCGTCGCCCAGGGCGTAGTAGTAATACCGGGTGCTCTCCGGATAGATGGCCGCCTTGAGGGCGTCGATGCCCGGGCAGGCGATGGCGGTGGGAGGCAGTCCCTTGTACTTGTAGGTGTTGTAGGGGGAGTCGATCTCCTTGTCCGCCGTGGTGGGGGCGGTGCCGCCGTTGATATAGGTGAGGGCGGCATCGATGTTCAGATACCCCGCGGTGCTGGCGTCCGGGTTCTCCAGGCGGTTGTGAATGACCGAGGAGATGAGGGTCTGGTCGGTGCCGTCGGTCTCCTTCTCAATGAGAGAGGCGATGATGACGATCTGGCCCACGGAGTAGCCGCTGGCCTCGGCGTCCTGCCGCATCTCGTCGGTGAAGAGCTCGTCAAAGCGCAGGATCATCCGGTTGAGGATCTGCAGCACGTCCCCGCCCATATAGAACTGGTAGGTGTCGGGGAAGAGATAGCCCTCCAGCCGGTGGTAGTCCCCGGTGGGCAGGTCCTTCAGGAAGGAGTAGCTGAACACGTGGTTGGCCGCAACATCCTGCAGGTCCTCCACGGAGGCCACGCCCGCGTCCTCCAGGGCCTGGAAGATCTGATCCAGGGTCATGCCCTCGGTGATGGTGACCTGGGTCTGTTTTCGATTGGAGGAACCCCGGCCCATACTGTTGATGAGGGCATTGTAGTCCATGCTGGTGTTGAGCTCATAGGTGCCCGGGGTCAATTTGCTGTTGGGGCTCACGTCATCCACATGGGTGAAGGAGGCAAAGAGCTCAAAGAGGCCCTTGTACTCGATGAGGCCGTTTTCCTTCAGCAGGCCGGCCACATCTCCCACCGTATCCCCTTCTTCCAGAGTGATGGTAGCGCTGTGCTCCGGCTTGTTCAGGGCCAGAAGATCGTTGGCGGCAATCCAGCCCACTGCGGCCAACAGGGCGGACACCCCGATGACAAAGATCACATAGAGCAGCGGACCAAAGCTGCTCCGGCGCTTTTTGGAGCGCTGAAACTTGCTTCTGCTCTCTGAGCCCGATCCCTGCACCCGCTTCCCCCCGCCCTGCTCCAGGTGAGAGGGGGTATGCCTACGGCTCTGGGTCCGGCGTCCGGGGGACGGTTCGTATTCCTGTGCCATGGATTCAACTCCTAACTCGTGTCCGGTGAAAAACGCATTGTCACCCTTTCGCTCCCCACCGCATAAGATGGGTCAGTCGGAGGAAAGAGGCCGCGGCCTCCCTCCTCCAGAAAAACGTGAGGTGACCTTATGATGTGTATGGGCAACAGTGGCTTTGGCGGCAACAGCTGCCTCTGGATCGTTCTGATCCTCATTCTGGTGTGCTGCTGCGGGTGCGGCAGCTCCGGCAACAGCTGCGGGTGCGGCTGTAACTGCTGCTGCGGCAACGGCGGCGGCAGCCACTTCCAGGACGGCTGCGGCGAGAGCTGCTGCTGAGCGATCCCGACATACGCGGGGGCGGAGCCGATGGGCTCCGCCCTTTGTTATGGGCGAAATACCTCTTCCTCGGTGATCACCAGCTCCACGGGACAGTCGTGCTCCTCTCGGGGCACCGCCTCCAGTAGGAACTCCGCCCGGCACAACGCCGCCTTGACGCCAGGACAGCGCGGAAGGTACCGGTCATAAAAGCCGCCCCCTTGGCCCAGCCGCCCACCGGAGCGGTCGAAGGTCAGCCCCGGAACCAGCACCAGCTCCAGTGTCCGGGGTTCCGCCAGAGGGCAGTCCTCTCCCGGCTCCAGCATGCCGAAGCGGTGGCGGATGAGCTCCGTCCCCTTCCCCACCAGTCGGGCTTCCATCTTGCCCGGGCCGGTGCAGCGGGGCAGCGCCACGTGCTTCCCCGCCGCCAACAAGGCCGGGATCAGCCGTGCCGTCTCCGGCTCGGTCCCCATACCGTGGTAGAGCAGGATGGTCTGGGCCTCCTCCACCTCCGGCAGAGCCAGAAAGCGGTCAAAGAGCGCGTCATCGCTCCGCCGCCGCTTGTCCGGGGACATGGCCCGCATCCGCACCCGTACTGCGGCCCGGAGGGCCGCTTTCTGTTCAGCAGTGGTAGTGAACGGCACTGCGCACATCCTCGGCGGCGTTGTCACCCCGCAGGGTGGCCACCAGACGCAGACCGAAATCAAAGGCGGAGCCGGCGGCCCGGCCGGTGATGATGTGGCCGTCGGTCACCACCGAGGCGCCCTTGCGCACCACGGCGGAGCCCATCTCGTCCTCCATGCCGGGGTAGCATACCGCGCTGCGGCGGTCCAGAATACCCGCCCGGGCCAGGATGGTGGGGGCGGCGCAGATGGCGGCCAGGTACACGCCCCGGCCATAGGCCTGGTCGATGAGGGCCAGGGCGCCCAGGCAGTTCTGGATGGCGGCCACACCGCCCAGCCCGCCGGGCAGCACCAGCATCTCCAACTCATCCGGGTCCACCTCGCTGAGGGTCAGGTCAGCCTGGACGGTGATTCCGTGGCTCCCCACCACCGACCGGCCCTCCAGACCCACCAGACGCACGTCCACACCCGCGCGGCGCAGCAGGTCGGCGGGAACGATGGCCTCGGACTCCTCAAAGCCCTGGCCCAACAGAATCGCTACCATTAAGTATACCTCCAATCAGTCGTGGAAAAACCGGGAAAGTTCCTCCCAGATCTCGTTATGGATGTCCTCCTGGCTCCGCACTACACCGTCGGAGCCGGTACAGGCCACTCGCTTCCAACCCAGACACTCCGCCGCCCGCAGTCCGGTCTCCCGGCACAGGGCCAGATAGTGCTCGTCCACCTCATGGATATCTCCATGGGTGGCGGTGGCCGCCTCCCGGGCCCGGAGCAGCTCCAGCGCCCGGGGCGTGGGCATATCCAGGTAGACCACCAGGTCCGGCCGGGGCAGGCCCAGCTTCGTGTGCTCAAAGTCGTCCAACCAGCGGAAAAATTCCTCCCATTCCTCCCGGGGCAGCTTGCAGGCCTGGTGGACAGCGTTGGAGGTAGTATACCGGTCGGAGAGGATCAGCCCCCCGTTCCGGTAGTCCTCTCCCCAAACCTTCTTCCACGAAGCGTAGCGGTCCACGGCATAGAAAGACGAGGCGGCGTAGGCATTCACATCGTCGGGGTGGGAGCCGAACTCCCCGCCCAGATACATCCGGATGAGGGCGGAGGAGGGCTCCTGGTACTGGGGGAACACCAGGCGGCGGAAGGGTTTCCCCTCCTCCTCCAGCCGCCGGCACACCCGAGCAAACTGAGTGGACTTGCCCGAGCCGTCGGTACCCTCGAATACGATCAGTTTTCCGGCCATGGCGTTACTTGCCCTTGGCCCGGGCGCCCACGGCGTGCACCAGCACCAGCGGGAGCTTGGCCATGCGGTTGATGCGCTTGGGGTCCTTGATGAGGCGGTAGCACCACTCCATGCCCGCCTTCTGCCAGGCCTCGGGGGCCCGCTCAGTGACCCCGGCGAACACGTCCAGCGCGCCGCCCAGACCCACCATGAACTTGGCTCCGGTGGCGGGGCCGTTCTGGGCCATCCACAGCTCCTGCTTGGGGGCGCCCAGACACACCAGCACCACGTCGGCCTGGGCCTCCCGGATGGCGGCGATGACCGGCTCATCCTCTTTGAAATAGCCGTCGTGGGTGCCCACCACCAGCAGGCCCGGGTGGCGCTTGCGCAGGTTGGCCTCGGCCATCTCGGCGATGCCCGGCTTGGAGCCCAGCAGGAAGAGCCGCTTGCCGTTCTGGGCCATCCAGGCCATCTGGGAGTCGGCAAGGTCGATGACGGGCACCCGGCCCTTCAGGGGCCGACCCAGGATGCGGGAGGCGTAGACCACGCCGATCCCGTCGGGCATGGACAGGTCCGCCTGGTTGAGAGCAGTGCGGAAGGCCTCGTTCTTCTCCGCGGCCAGGATGAACTCCGGGTTGGGCGTCACCGCGTAGTGGAACCCGCCGCCCTCGATGAGGGAAGTGGCGGTGTGGACCATCTCCTCGGGGGAGAGATCGTCAAAGCGTACGCCCAGAATTTCTGTTTTCAAGGTGAATGACCTCCGAATCATATCTCCATAGGTTTTTTTATTCTAGCACACCACGGTAGAAATGTCCATGAAAACTACTAGAAAAGCTGGACAAATCAAATTTATGGTTGACAAGTCCGCCCCTTCTCCGTATAATGAGAGAAAATTCAGGCCGAAAGGGCGCTTTTTTTGCGTTCGGTTTCTTTAGCGCCTAAAAGTGCTAAAGAATTTTGGCCGCATATCTGGGAGGAACGTGAAATGAAAACCATGCGCGCAGCCGCGGCGGGTCTCACCGCCGCCATGCTTCTGGGGCTGACCGCCTGCTCCGGCGGCACCGCCTCCAACCCCAGCACCGAACCCAACACCGGCTCCGGCGATGGCTCCGATGGCAAGACCTACACCATCGGCGTGGTGCAGCAGATGCAGCACGAGGCCCTGGACGCCGCCACGCAGGGCTTCCAGGACGCCCTGACCGAGAAGCTGGGCGACCAGGTCTCCATCGAGGTACAGAACGCCTCCGGCGACTCCAACAACTGCAACACCATCGTGAGCAGCTTCCTCTCCAATGGTGTGGACCTCATCATGGCCAACGGCACCACCGCCCTCCAGTCCGCCGCCTCCGCCACTGAGGACGTGCCCATCCTGGGCACCTCCATCACCGAGTACGGCGTGGCTCTGGGCATCGACAACTTTGACGGCGTCACCGGCTTCAACGTCTCCGGCACCTCCGACCTGGCCCCCCTGGACGAGCAGGCTGAGATGCTCCACACCTTCTTCCCCGACGCCACCAAGGTGGGCCTGCTCTCCTGCTCCGCAGAGCCCAACTCCGCCTATCAGGTCCAGACCGTCCGGGGCTACCTGGAGGACATGGGCTACACCTGCACCGACTACACCTTCTCCGACTCCAACGACCTGGCCGCCGTCACCGAGTCGGCCTGCGCCAATGAGGAGGTCATCTACATCCCCACCGACAACACCGCCGCTCAGAACGCCGAGCTCATCGGCAACATCGCCGTGGCCGCCGGCACCCCCATCATCGCCGGTGAGGAGGGCATCTGCAAGGGCTGCGGCGTGGCCACCCTGACCATTAGCTACTACGACATCGGCTACAAGACCGGCGAGATGGCCTATGACATCCTGGTCAACGGCGCCGACCCCGCCGAGATGCCCATCGAGTACGCCCCCCAGTTCACCCCCAAGTATAACGCCGACATCTGCGCCGAGCTGGGTATCACTCCGCCCGAGGGGTACGAGGCCATCGAGTAACCCCGCCCTAACCTATGCATCCGGGCAGCGGAAGGAATCCTCCTTCCGCTGCCTTTGGACGTATTTTCCCGTGAAAGAGAGGAATCCAACGTGGATCTATCCGCACTGCTCAACATGATGCCCGGTGCGGCGGCCCAGGGACTGATCTGGGGCGTCATGGCCATCGGCGTCTACATCACCTATAAGATTCTGGACGTGGCCGACCTGACGGTGGACGGCACCATGTGCACCGGCGGCGCCGTGTTCATCATGCTCACCATGGCCGGCGCCCCCATCCCCCTGGCTCTGCTGGGGGCCTTCCTGGCCGGGATGCTGGCGGGACTGGCCACGGGCCTATTCCATACTGTGTGCGGCATCCCCGCCATCCTGGCCGGTATTCTCACCCAGCTGGCCCTCTACTCGGTGAACCTGCGCATCATGGGCCAGGCCAACCAGCCTATCAGCTTCCGCAACTATGACCTGCTCATCTCCTCCCGCAATGTGAAGAACCTGGGGCTGGACAACCCCATCCTGGTGGGCATTCTCTTCACCATTGTCATCATCGCCCTGCTTTACTGGTTCTTCGGCACGGAGCTGGGCTCCTCCCTCCGGGCCACCGGCGCCAACGCCAGCATGGCCCGGGCCCAGGGCATCAACACCAACTTCGCCAAGGTGCTGGGCCTGATGCTCTCCAACGGCCTGGTGGCCCTATCCTCCGCCCTTCTGGCCCAGTACCAGGGCTTCGCCGACGTGAACATGGGCCGGGGCGCCATCGTCATCGGCCTGGCCGCCGTCATCATCGGAGAGGTGTTGCTGGGCAAGGTGTTCCGCAACTTCGCCCTGCTCCTTCTCAGCGTGGTCATCGGCTCCATCCTCTACTACGTGGTGTATAACGTGGTCATCTGGCTGGGCCTGAATACCGACGACATGAAGCTCATCACCGCCCTCATCGTGGCGGTCTTCCTGACCATCCCCTACTGGAAGGGGAAGTACTTCTCCAAGCCCGGACGAAAGGGGGCTGCCACCCATGCTTGAGATCAAAGAGGTCTATAAGACCTTCAACGCCGGCACCGTCAACGAGAAGCGGGCTCTCAACGGCCTGAACCTCACCCTGGACGACGGCGACTTCGTCACCGTCATCGGCGGCAACGGCGCGGGCAAGTCCACCATGCTCAACATCGTCTCGGGGGCCTACACGGTGGACTCCGGCTCCATCACCATTGACGGCCAGGACGTCACCGCCCTGCCCGAGCACAAGCGTGCCCAGTTCATTGGCCGGGTGTTCCAGGACCCCATGATGGGCACCGCCGCCACCATGCAAATTGAGGAAAATCTGGCCCTGGCCGCCCGCCGGGGGCAGCGGCGCACCCTCCGCCCCGGCATCACCAAGGCCGAGCGGGAGCAGTACCGGGAAATGCTCAAGATCCTGGACCTGGGTCTGGAGGACCGGCTGACCAGCAAGGTGGGCCTTCTCTCCGGCGGACAGCGGCAGGCCCTCACCCTGCTGATGGCCACTCTGAAAAAGCCCAAGCTGCTGCTGCTGGACGAGCACACCGCCGCCCTGGACCCCAAGACGGCGGCCAAGGTGCTGGAGACCACTGAGAAGATCGTCCAGCGGGACAAGCTCACCACCCTGATGATCACCCACAACATGCGCGACGCCATCGCCCATGGAAACCGGCTCATCATGCTCTATGACGGCCGTGTGGTGCTGGACATCGCCGGTGAGGACAAGAAGCACCTGACTGTGGAGGACCTGCTGGAGCAGTTCACCAAGGTCAGCGGCTCCGATGAGGCCGACGACAAGCTGCTTCTCTCCTGATCTCCGCTGCTGAGAAAACGCCCTGCTGCTGCCAATTGGCAGCAGCAGGGCGTTCTTTTCCATGGAAATCGTGTAAAACGGGGCCGCTGCCATTGGCAGCGGCCCCTTGTGGTTCCTTGTCACGCTTTACACCCTTCGCGACGGCACACTGCTCACCACTGCGCCGGAAATGCCGCCGGACTTTGTCCGGCCTGTTTTCCGGTCTGCATGGTTCGCTGTGCGCCTGCTCCCGGGTGTTCCACGCTTCTTACTTCTTCAGGTTGAAGAAGGCGTCCTTGCCCAGGTACTGAGCCACGTCGCCCAGCTCCTCCTCGATGCGGAGCAGCTGGTTGTACTTGGCCACACGGTCGGTACGGCTGGGAGCGCCGGTCTTGATCTGGCCAGCGTTGGTGCCCACCACGATGTCGGCGATGGTGGTGTCCTCGGTCTCACCGGAGCGGTGGGACACGATGGCGGTGTAGCCGGCGCGGTTGGCCATCTGGATGGCGTCCAGGGTCTCGGTCAGGGTGCCGATCTGATTGACCTTGATCAGGATGGCGTTGGCGATCTTGTTCTCCAGGCCCATCTTCAGGCGCTCGGTGTTGGTGACAAACAGATCGTCGCCCACCAGCTGCACGCGGTCGCCCAGAGCCTTGGTCAGCATCTGCCAGCCCTCGATGTCGTCCTCGCCCATGCAGTCCTCCATGGAGATGATGGGGTAGTTGTCGGCAAACTTCTTCCACATGTTGACCATCTGCTGCTTGGTCATGGTCTTCTTGGCCTTGGGCAGGTCATAGCAGCCGGTCTCAGCGTTGTACCAGTCGGACACAGCGGCGTCGATGGCGATCTTGAAGTCCTCGCCGGGCTTGTAGCCGGCCTTCTCGATGGCGGCCACGATACACTTGAAGGCGTCCTCGTCCTTCTTCAGGTTGGGGGCGTAGCCGCCCTCGTCGCCCACGCCGGCGGCGGGGGTGCCGTTCTCCTTCAGGACGGTCTTCAGGGTGTGGAAGACCTCGGCGCACATCCGCAGGGCTTCCTTCCAGCAGCAGGCGCCCACGGGCATGATCATGAACTCCTGGATGTCCACGTTGTTGGTGGCGTGAGCGCCGCCGTTCAGGATGTTCATCATGGGAACAGGCAGGGTCTTGGCGTTGACGCCGCCGATATAGTTGTACAGGCTGGTGCCCAGGCTCTCAGCAGCGGCCTTGGCGCAAGCCAGAGAGGCGCCCAGGATGGCGTTGGCGCCCAGACGGCCCTTGTTGGGGGTGCCGTCCAGCTCGATCATGGCCTTGTCGATAGCGGTCTGGTCCAGCACGTTCATGCCCACCAGGCACTCGGCGATCTCGGTGTTGACGTTCTCAACAGCCTTCAGCACGCCCTTGCCCAGGTAACGGCTCTTGTCGCCGTCGCGCAGCTCGCAGGCCTCATGGACGCCGGTGGAGGCGCCGGAGGGCACGGAAGCGCGGCCAACGGTGCCGTCCTCCAGGAAGACCTCAACCTCAACAGTGGGATTGCCGCGGCTGTCCAGAATCTCGCGGCCGACAACGTCAACGATTTCGATGATCTGCTTCATGGGAAATCTACTCCTTTCATAATCGGGAGGCGAAAAAACCTCCCCTCTGCCGACTGAGCCGGCTGTCCATCCGGATGGACGGACATTTATCTTGCCCACCCTCCGCAGGCGGCGGAGAGCTGCCGGTGCAAAGACCGGCCGGGGGGCTGACTTGGGAAAGCGCCCGAAGGCGCTGGGATCAGTTCTCGATCAGGGTGGTGCCGTCCATCTCGGCCGGCTTCTCCAGACCCATCAGGTCCAGCATAGTGGGGGCGATGTCGGCCAGCTTGCCGTTGCGCAGCTTCACGTCGGCACCAACGATATAGAAGGGTACCGGATTGGTGGTGTGGGCGGTATAGGGCGTCACACCGTCATCCTCCAACATACGGTCGGCGTTGCCGTGGTCGGCGGTGATGAGGGAGATGCCGCCCATCCGGGAAGTAGCCTCCACTACCTGGCCCACGCACTCATCCACCGTCTCCACCGCCAGCCGGGCAGCCTCATACACGCCGGTATGGCCCACCATATCGCAGTTGGCGAAGTTCAGGATGATGACATCATAATTGCCGCTCTCGATGCGCTTGACGGCCTCATCGGCCACCTCATGGGCGCTCATGTCGGGCTTCAGATCGTAGGTGGCCACCTTGGGGGAGGGGATCAGCACCCGGTCCTCGCCGGGGAACACCTGCTCGGCACCGCCGTTGAAGAAGAAGGTCACATGGGCGTACTTCTCGGTCTCGGCGATGCGCAGCTGAGTGAGGCCCAGCTGGCTGATATACTCACCAAAGATGTTGTGCAGCTCCTTGTGGGGGAAGGCCACCGACACGTTGGGCATGGTGGCATCGTACTCGGTGGTGCACACGTAGGTGACGGGATAGTAGCCCTTCTTCCGCTCCACGTCGGTGAAGGCGGGGTCCACGAAGCAGCGGGTGATCTCACGGGCCCGGTCGGGGCGGAAGTTGAAGAAGATCACCGAATCGCCCTCGTTGATGGTGCCCTTGGGATCACACACCACGGGCTCCATGAACTCATCGGTGACACCGGCGTCATAGGACTTCTGCACAGCTTCCACGGGGTCAGCCTCGAAAGGGGCATCCCCATTGGCGATGGCGTTGTAGGCCCGCTGCAGGCGGTCCCAGCGCTTGTCCCGGTCCATGCCGTAGAAACGGCCCATGAGCGTGGCGATCTGGCCGATGCCGATCTCCTTGCACTTCTCCACCAGCTGGGTCACATAGCCCTTGCCGGAGGAGGGAGGCACGTCACGCCCGTCCAGGAAGCAGTGGAGATACACCTTGCTCACGCCGCGGCGCTTGGCCATCTCCAGCAGGGCGAAGACGTGGGTGATGTGGCTGTGGACGCCGCCGTCGCTGAGCAGGCCCATCAGGTGCAGGGAAGTCCCCCGCTCCTTGCAGTCGTCCATGGCCTCGCAGTAGGCCTCATTCTCAAAGAAAGTGCCGTCCTGCACGGCCTTGGTGATACGAGGCAGGTCCTGGAACACCACACGGCCGGCGCCGATGTTGGTGTGGCCCACCTCAGAATTGCCCATCTGGCCCTCGGGCAGTCCCACATCCAGGCCGGACGCCGACAGCTGGCAGCCGGGACAGGTGGCGAACACCTTGTCCAGGAAGGGAGTGCGGGCGTTGCGGATGGCGTTGCCCTTCTCCTCATTGCTCAGGCCGAAGCCGTCCATAATGATGAGAGTCGTCGGAGTTTTACTCATAGAGAAACCTCGGTTCTAACTGGATTTATTCCTGGTTGGCCGCGTTGACGATCTGCACGAAGTCAGGGGCCTTCAGGGCAGCGCCGCCGATGAGGCCGCCGTCCACGTCGGGCTGAGCCAGCAGCTCATGGGCGTTCTTGGCATTCATGGAGCCGCCGTACTGGATGGTGACGGAGCGGGCCACGCGGGCGCCGTACA
>DYBS01000005.1 GCA_019418525.1 Clostridiales bacterium | reverse complement strand
ACTTTGTGCCCAACAGGAGCCGCCTCTGGTGAACATCAACGACCACCACGCGGTGGCCTGTCACAAGGCGACGCCCCAAGCATGAGAGAAGATAAGGAGGAACAAGATGAAAGCGAAGAATCTGACCGCGCTGCTCCTGGCCGGTGCGCTGACGCTGGGCCTGTCGGCCTGCGCCCCCACCACCAACAGCGGCAGCACCACCAGCGCTCAGCCCACCGCCGGCGGGGAGACCAGCGACGTCTCCAGCGAGTATCTGGTGTACAACGTGGGCGAGGAGCCCAAGACCTGGGACCCCCAGCTGAACACCTCCAGCATGGGCGGCCACATCATTCTGAACCTGTATGACGGCCTGGTCCGCGACACCCAGGACGGCATCCAGATGGCCTCCGCCGAGAGCTACACCACCAGCGCCAACGCCGAGGGCGTGGAGGACACGGTCTACACCTTCACCCTGCGGAACGGCCTGAAGTGGTCCGACGGCGAGCCGGTCACCGCCCACGACTACGAGTACGCCTGGAAGCGGGCCTGCTCCCCCGAGATGGCCTCTCCCTACGCCTTCCTGATGACTGACTACATCAAGGGCGCCTATGAGTACTTCAGCGGCGAGGGCACCGCCGACGACGTGGCCGTCAAGGCCCTGGACGACAAGACCCTCCAGGTGGAGCTGAAGCAGCCCACCGCCTACTTCCTGAACCTGGTGAGCTGGTTCACCTACATGCCCTGCCGCGAGGACATGGCCTCCACCGGCGAGGGTTGGGAGAAGGACCCCGCCAAGTGCGTCACCAACGGCGCCTTCACCCTGGAGGAGTACCAGGTGGGTTCCCACATCCTGCTGAAGAAGAATGAGAACTACTGGAACGCCGACAACGTGGAGCTGGCCGGCGTGAAGGTGCTCTTCATCACCGACGCCACCACCTCCCTCCAGGGCTACCAGGCCGGTGAGATCAACGTCACCAGCATTCTGCCCGGCGAGGAAGTGCCCCGCCTGCTGGCTGAGGACCCCAACTTCAGCAGCGACCCCGCCCTGGGCACCACCTACTTCATGTTCAACATGGACGCCGACGTGGTCAACGATCTGAACGTCCGCAAGGCCCTGACCCTGGCCATTGACCGCTCCATGATCGTGGACCAGGTGCTGCGCGACGGCGCCGAGCCCGCCGCCGCCTTTGTGGCCCCCACCTTCAAGCTCTCCACCGGTGAGAGCATGCGCCCCCTGGACGAGAACGGCAACGTGGTGGAGGAGTACGAGATCGATCCCTACGCCGCCAAGGTGGAGGAGGCCCAGGCCTACCTGGCCGAGGCCGGCTATCCCAACGGCGAGGGCTTCCCCAAGCTGAAGGTCCTCTACTATGAGGCCGGCAACAACGGCCTGATCTGCGAGGCCGTCCAGCAGATGTGGCAGGAGAATCTGGGCATCTCCGTGGAGCTGCAGGTCCAGGAGTACGCCACCTTCACCAACACCGTCAACTCCGGCGACTGGACCATCGCCCTCACCGGCTGGAGCGCCGACTACAACGACCCCATGACCATGCTGTCTCTGTTCAGCGCCGACGGTCTGAACGACCCCCGCTGGCGCTATAAGCCCTATGCCGGCGTGCCCGACGACACCACCCTCAACCCCGAGAACGAGGCCTATGACGCCGCCGTGAAGATGGCCGCCAAGACCTCCGGCGAGGAGCGCGACGGCTACCTGAAGGAGGCCGAGGACGTGCTCATGGAGAACATGGTCATCTGCCCCATTAGCTACACCACCTACACCCAGGTTATCGACCACAGTAAGGTCTCCGGCCCGGGCCGCACCCCCATTGGACAGTGGGACTTCCAGTACTTTAAGATGGTCGGCTGATCATCCCTGCGCCCTCCACACCCCCGGCGGGGTGTGGAGGGCGCTTTTCAAAGACCCGGCAAAGTGATATAATGGGCCTGAAAACGACCTTCTTCGCCACAGCGGCAGGGAGAATCTTCCGGGAAAGGCGGAACGAGCGATGTGGATCAGTGTCATCGAGGACGAGGCGGTCCTGAATAATCTCATTACCAAATATCTGCAAAAAGAGGGTTATCAGGTGCGCAGCTACCTCAACGGGGAGGACGCCGTCCAGAACCTGGACAAGCAGACCGACCTGTGGGTCATCGACATCATGCTGCCCGACATCGACGGCTTCACCGTCTTCCGCGAGGTTCAGCAGAAGAACCCCAACAGCTATGTCATCTTCATCTCGGCCCGCAACCAGGACATCGACCGGGTGGCAGGGCTGGAGCTGGGGTGCGACGACTACATCTCCAAGCCCTTTCTGGTGCGGGAGCTGGTCATCAAGATCAACCGCCTGCTGAAGGGCGGCCGCCCCAAGGCCACCGAGGTCCACGTGGGGCCCTACACCGCCCACCTGGAGAAGCACCTGGTCTACCGGGGGGACGAGTGCATCAGCCTCACGGTGAAGGAGTACGATCTCCTTCTCTACCTGGCGGCCAACCGGGGCCACGTACTAAAGCGGGGGGACATCCTCAACTCGGTGTGGGGCTACACCTTCTACGGCTCCGACCGGGTGGTGGACGACACCATCCGCCGCCTGCGCAAGAAGCTGCCCGAGCTGGACATCACCACCCTGTACGGACTGGGCTACTGCCTGAGTGAGGAGAACGATGGATCGCAATCCGATTAAATACTGGCTGCAGGACCGGCCGCTGCACATCCAGATGTGGGTCCTGCTGTCGCTCTTTGGGACGGTCGTGCTGGCGGCCGCCCTTGTCTATGCCCTTATTTTCATTCTGCCGGCGCCGGAGCTGGGGTTCCGGCAGTGGCGGTATGTGCTCTATCTCTTCCTGATGATCCTCATCGCCAATTTTTTCGTGGCCAAGATCGTCACCCAGCGCATTACCGAGCCCTTTGAGAAGCTGGCGGAGAACCTGTCCCGGGTGAAGAATAAGAACTGGAGCGAGAAGATCCTCCAGGTCTCCCGGAAGGACGAGGTAGGATGCATTATCAACACCCTCTCCCAGATTCAGCGCAACGTGGTGGAGATCAACGAGGAGGAGGAGTTCTTCTACCAGAGCGTGTCCCACGGCCTCAAGACCCCCATCATGGTCATCCAGAACTGCTGCACCGCCTATCAGGACGGCATCTACGGCGACGAGGCCATCGACATCATCATGAAGGAGAGCCTGGCCCTGGAGCGGGACATCCGCAAGCTCCTGTACGTCAACTCCTTTGACCACATGCTGGGCAAGCAGAGCGACTTCCGGCCCGTGGAGGTGGACGAGCTGCTGGAGAGCTGCCACCGGCGCTTTGTGGGCAATGAGCGGGGCATCCGCATCCACGTGCCCTACAACACCGGCTTTCGGGTGAAGGGCAACGCGGAATCCCTCCAGACTGTGTTCGACAATATCCTGGAAAACGCCCTCCGCTATGCCCGCAGCTATGTGCGCGTCACGGTGAAGGAGGAGAAGCAGGGCGTACACCTGACCTTTGAGAACGACGGCAGTCCCATCGACAAGAAGGTGCTGGAGCTGCTGTTCCAGAAATTTTATAAGAGTACCGACGGGAACTTCGGCCTGGGTCTGTTCATTGCCAAGAAGATCGTCCTCTTCCACAAGGGTGAGATCTGGGCGGACAATTTCGACGACGGCGTGCAGTTCCACGTGGTGCTGCCACAAAACAGCCCCCGGCTGGAGCCCGGAGGCAGAACTGCGAGGAAATTGCCATGAATAAGACCTTTCTGTACGACATGCTCACCACCGAGTCGGTGAGCGGCGGGGAGATCCCCCTCCAAAAGAAGGTGATGGCCTATATGAAGGAGCAGGGCGTCACGGTGGAGACCGATCGCTGCGGCAACGTGGTGTCGATCCTCAACCCGGAGTCCCCCATCAAGGTGCTCCTGTGCGGCCACATCGACGAGATCGGCTACCGGGTGACCCACATCACCGACGAGGGCTACCTGAAGGTGGCCATGGCTGGCGGCGTGCGCCTGGCCCTGGCCCAGGGCAAGCGGGTGACCGTGCTGGGCAAGCGCCGCATCACCGGCGTGATGGGCCTGCTGCTGGACAAGGGAGAGGTGCGCACCGACATTCAGGCCACCGACCTCTACATCGACTGCGGCTTTACCAGCCGGGAGGAGGCCGCGGCGCTGGTGTCCCCCGGGGACTTCGTCACCTACACCGACACGGTGGACGAGCTTCAAAATGGCCGCATTGCCGGACGGGGGTTGGACAACCGCCTGGGGGCCTACACCGTCCTCCACGCCCTTCTCCGGGCCCGGGAAAAGGGGGCGAAGGTGGGCGTCTACGCCGCCACCACCGTGGGTGAGGAGACCACCATGCGGGGCGCCTACCACGTGGCCAGCCGTCTGGAGCCCACCTTGGCCGTGGCGGTGGACGTGATCCACAGCTCCGACTTCTCCGGCTCCCTCCCCCAGCGCTTCGGGGACATCCGTCTGGGCGGCGGGCCGGTGCTCTGCCACAGCGCCGCGTGCAGCGCCCCGGTGAACCGGGCCATGGCCGACGCGGCGGAGCGTCTGGGCATCAAGACCCAGGTGGAGGTCACCCCCCGGGTCATGGGCACCGACGCGGACAAGATCAACCAGACCGGCAAGGGCGTGCCGGTGACCACCCTGTCCATCCCCCTGCGGTACATGCACACCCCGGCGGAGGTGGCCTCCCTGGACGATGTGGACCAGACTGTGGAGCTGCTGGCCGAGTTCCTGTGCGGCCTGGAGGGGGTCAGTCTGGACCCCTTCGCCGACTGAGAGGAGGAGACACACCGTGCTGCTGCTGACCAACGGCGTGTTTGCCACCATGGACCCCGTCCGGCCTCTGGCCCACGCGGCGGTGGTGGACGGAGCCTACTTCGTCTATGTGGGCGAGGAGGCTGAGGCCCGTGACTTCCTCCGCGCCTTTGCCGGTGAGCAGGTGGAGGAGGTGGACCTGGGGGGCAAATTCGTCCTCCCCGGCTTCAACGACTCCCACCTCCACTTTATTCACTATGTGAAGGCCCGCCTGTCGGTGGACCTCTTCGGCTGCACCTCCCTCACCGAGGTGCAGGACCGGCTGCGCAAGGGGCTGGAGGGCTTTGACCCGACTTCCGGCCGCTGGCTCATGGGCGAGGGCTGGAACCACGAGCTCTTTACCGACGGCCGCCGCTTCCCCAACCGGCACGACCTGGATGCCGTGAGCCGGGAGGTGCCCATCCTCATCCTGCGGGGCTGCTTCCACGTGGGAGCGGTAAATACGAAAGGCCTGGAGCTTCTGAAACTCACCAAAGAGAGCGCCGGGCAATACGGCGACTTCCTGGAGCTGGACGGGGACGGGGAGCCCACCGGCGTCCTGAAGGAGAACCTGCTGGACGACGTGAAGGGGGCGCTGCCCTCCATCGGCCTTGCCGACCTGCTGGAGCAGGTGAAGCGGGCCCAGTATGACTTCTTCGCTGAGGGCCTCACCAGCCTCCAGACCGACGACTTCAAATACGCCCCCGACGAGGCCCCCTACGCCCTCATGGACGGGCTGCGGGCCCTCTCCGAGCGGGGGGATCTGAAGCTCCGCCTGGCGGAGCAGGCCCTCCTCACCGAGCCCGAAACCCTGGACGAGTTCTTCCGCCGGGGCATGGCCCAGTACGGCGGGGGGACGGGCTGCCGCATCTCTACCGTGAAGATTTTGGCCGACGGCTCCCTGGGCGGGCGGACCGCCTATATGCAGGAGCCCTACGCCGACGACCCCACCACCCGGGGCATCCCCATCTATGAGCAGAAGGAGCTGGACGCCCTGGTGGAGACCGCCCACCGCCACGGCATGCCGGCGGCCATCCACGCCATCGGGGACGGGGGAGCCGAGATGGCCCTCACCGCCTTCCAGCGGGCGGAGGAGCGCTGCCCCTGGTTCCAGCCCCGCCACGGCCTGGTCCACTGCCAGGTGATGACCGCGGAGCAGCTGCGGCGGATGAAGGCCCTGGGGGTGACCGCCTTTGTCCAGCCGGTGTTCATCAACGGCGATATGCACATCGCCCCCACTCGGCTGGGGGAGGAGCGCCTGAACGGCTCCTACGCCTGGGGCACCATGGAGCGGCTGGGCATCCCGGTGGCCTACGGCACCGACTGCCCGGTGGAGCAGTTCCGGCCCCTGGATGGCATCTACTGCGCCGTCACCCGCCGGGATTTTGAGGGCAACGGCCCCTTCCTCCCCGGCGAGGCGGTGAGCGTGGAGCAGGCCCTGTACGCCTACACCGCCGGCGGAGCCTACGCCTCCGGCGAGGAGCACCTCAAAGGCCGCATCCGCCCCGGCATGCTGGCCGACTTTACGGTGTTAGATCGGAATCTCTTCACCATCCCGCCGGAGACCATCCGGGAGGCCCGGGTGCTCGCCACCTATGTGGGCGGCGTGCAGGTCTACCGCCGGGAACCATGAATTCCACCCGCGGGGCGGCGCTGCTGCGCCGCCCCACATGATGTTATTCGTCTTTTTGGCGGATTTTCATCCGATTATGGCTTGTGCCTTGTTGATTATTATGGTAGAATACAGACAAATACAAGTTAAAACAGAAAATAAGCCTGTGTTTACTTGGAATTGAATGGGACGGCGGAAGGAGCACGGGAGATGAAGCGATGGGAAAAAACCGGGCGGCCATGCCGCCGGGAGGTCTGACGGTGGCCCGCCCCGCAGCGGAGGCCGGGGGACTGCTGGCCCCCGAGCGCCGGGAGGAGATCGCCGCCCTGGTCCGGCAGAACAAGAGCGTGCTGGTCAAGGACCTGTGCGCCCGCTTCTCGGTCTCCGGCGAGACCATCCGCAAGGATCTGTCCATCCTGGAGGAGGAGGGCCTGCTCATCAAGACTTATGGCGGGGCCTATATCCGGGATGGAGTGCGCAACGAGGTGTATGCCTCCATCCGGGAGGGGCTCTTCACCGAGGTGAAGGAGTCCATCGGCCGGGCCTGTGCCCAGCTGGTCCACCGGGGGGACACCCTCTTTCTGGATGCCAGCACCACGTGCCTGGCCATCGCCCGGGCGCTGTTGGAGCTGGAGGACGTGACGGTGGTCACCAATTCCCTCCCCATCGCCCGGCTCTATGCCGACGGCGGGGCGGGAAAGCTGATCCTCACCGGCGGCGAGCTGGACCAGAAGAACCAGTGTTTTATTGGCCCGATCGCTCTGGAGATGGTGGAGCAGCACTATGCCGATCTGGCCTTCATCTCCTGCCAGGGCCTCAGCCGCAGCAGCGGCATCACCGACGGCAGCAGCGACATCGGCCATTTGCGCCGCCGGATGCTCCGCCACAGCGCCCGGCGCTATCTGGTGGCGGACAAGAGCAAGCTGGACCACAGCCACTTTTTCCGCATCTGCGACCTGAGCCAGATCCAGACCGTGGTCATCGATACCCTGGAGGACCCGGACTGGCGCGCGTACGTTCAGCAACAGGGGGTGTGCGTCCTGGAGACCATGCCCCAGCAAAACGGGACCCAAAGCGACTAGAAAGGAGTGCATTCCCATGAGCGACCAGCTCCAGCAGGTCACGCATATCGACAACATCCGCCTCGCCGAGGACGGCATGAGCGTGACCATTATCGACCAGACCCAACTGCCCAACCGCACGGAATACCTCACCCTCCGCACGCCGGAGGAGATGTTCGAGGCCATCCAGCTCCTGCGGGTGCGGGGCGCCCCCGCCATCGGTATCTGCGCGGGCTACTGCATGTACGTCCTCTCCAAGCGCATGGAGAAGCAGGACTACGACTCTTTTGCCCAGCGCTTCCACGAGCTCAAGGAGTATCTGAACTCCTCCCGGCCCACCGCGGTGAACCTGAGCTGGGCCCTCAACCGGATGGAACGGGTGGTCACCGGCCACCCCGGCGCGTCGATGGACGAGCTGCTGCCTCTGCTGGAGGCGGAGTGCAAGGCCATTCACCAGGAGGACATCGCCATGTGCCGGGCCATCTCGGAGTACGGACTCACCCTGCTGAAGGACGGCGACGGCATCCTCACCCACTGCAACGCCGGTCCCCTGGCCACCTCCCGCTATGGCACCGCCCTGGGTCCCCTCTTCCTGGGCAAGGAGAAGGGCATGAACTTCAAGGTCTTTGCCGACGAGACCCGGCCCCTCCTCCAGGGCGCCCGCCTCACCTCCTATGAGCTCCAGAAGGGCGGCATCGACGTCACCCTCATCTGCGACAACATGGCCTCCATCGTCATGAAGAACGGCTGGGTGCAGGCCTGTCTGGTGGGCTGTGATCGGGTGGCCGCCAACGGCGACGCGGCCAACAAGATCGGCACCAGCGGCGTGGCCATCCTGGCCAAGCACTACGGCATCCCCTTCTATGTGCTTGGCCCCACCTCCACCATCGACCTGAACTGCAAGAGCGGCGACGACATCGAGATCGAGCTGCGGGACGGGGCGGAGATCCGGGAGAAGTTCTACGTGGAGCCCATGGCCCTGCCCGAGGTGAAGTGCTATAACCCCGCCTTCGACGTGACCGACCACAATCTCATTACCGGCATCGTCACCGAGAAGGGCATCTGCTACCCGCCCTACACCGAGTCCCTGGCCGCCCTGTTTGAGAAGTAAGACAGAATACTTACCTATAACTGGATAATAAGCCTGATACTAGGAGACACGAGCCCAAAATTTTGAGAATCTTTTGGCCATGTGTCAAATCCGGCCTATTCAACCGCCCCAAAGCGTAGTATTATTATGAGTAGTCCGTGGATGGGACCGCGGACAGTCCCTGAAACCAGATTCAAGGAGGAAACAACAATGAACGTCAAAAAACTGCTTGCCCTGGGTCTGTCCCTGAGCATGACCCTGGGCCTGGCCGCCTGCTCCGGCGGTCAGACCACCCAGTCCGCCGCCCCCAGCGACAACGGCGGCGAGGCCGGTGCCGAGGGCCTGAAGATCGCCATCGTCACCAGCCCCAACACCGTGGATGACGGCTCCTTCAACGAGAACAACTACGACGGCATCGTCAGCTTCATTGAGTCCCGCGGCAATATCGACACCGTGACTCCCGTCCAGGAGCCCACCGGCGATCCTTCCGCCGCCGCTCAGACCGTGGCTGACATCGTGGCCGACTACGATGTGCTGGTGTGCACCGGCTTCCAGTTCGCCGGCATCGCTACCGTGGCGGAGGAGAACCCCGACAAGGAGTTCATCCTGGTGGACTCCTTCCCCACCGACGCCGAGGGCAACGAGGTGGAAGTGGAGAACGTCTACGCCATGCAGTTCGCCGAGCAGGAGAGCGGCTTCTTCGCCGGCGTGGCCGCCGCTCTGGAGACCAAGAGCGGCAAGGTGGCCGTGGTCAACGGCGTGGCCTACCCCTCCAACGTCAACTATCAGTACGGCTTTGAGTCCGGCGTGAACTACGCCACCAAGAACCTGGGCGCCAACGCCGAGGTCGTGGAGCTGCCCTCCTACGCCGGCACCGATGTGACCGGCGCCAACGTGGGCGGCAACTACACCGGCAACTTCTCCGATGAGGCCACCGGCAAGGTCATCGGCAACGCCCTCATCCAGCAGGGCGTGGACATCATCTTCGTGGCCGCCGGAGCCTCCGGCAACGGCGTGTTCACCGCCGCCAAGGAGTCCAACGGCGCCGCCATGGTCATCGGCTGCGACGTGGATCAGTACGATGACGGCGCCAACGGCGATTCCAATATCATCCTCACCTCCGTGCTGAAGAACATGGCCATCAACGTGGAGCGCCAGCTCAACGCCATTGTGGACGGCAGCTTCAAGGGCGGCAACTACACCCTGTACGCCGACACCGATTCCACCGGCTATGTCTCCGAGGAGGGCCGTCAGCAGATGAGCGCCGACACCATCTCCGTGCTGGATGAGCTCTATCCCAAGGTGAAGGACGGCACCATCGTGCCCGCCTCCAACTTCAACGGCAACACCCCGGACAATTTCCCCGGCCTGTAAGCCAGCGGAAGAGTTGAATTTGATCCATCCATAGGAGCCATTTGGAAGGGGACGCACTGTAAGACGCTTCAGGGCGTCCCCTTCCTTTTTGGCCGCGTGCCGATCCGGCGCCGGAGGTCCCCTCCGGCCCTGGATGAGCACACCATGAGATCTGATACAGTTGTGAAACAGAGTAAGGAGCGTGATGCGGATGTCGGATGAGTACATCGTGGAAATGCGGCACATCACCAAGCGCTTCCCCGGGATCGTCGCCAACGACGACATCTCTCTGGGCATCAAGAAGGGCGAGATCTTCGTCCTGCTGGGGGAAAACGGCGCGGGAAAATCCACCCTTATGAGCATGCTCTTCGGCATGTACGAGCCGGACGAGGGCGAGATCTACGTCCGGGGCAAGAAGGAGCACATCTCCTCCCCCAACTACGCCACCCGCCTGAACATCGGCATGGTACACCAGCACTTCAAGCTGGTGCAGAACTACACCATTGCGGAGAACATCATCCTGGGCATCGAGCCCAAGGTGCGCCTGGGCGGCATCCTGCCTGTGGTGGACATCAAGGGCTCCAACAAGAAGATCGCCGAGCTCTCCGCCCGGTACGGTCTGGAGGTGGACCCCACCCAGAAGATCGAGGACGTGAATGTCTCCACCCAGCAGCGGGTGGAGATCCTGAAAATGCTCTACCGTGAGGCGGAGATCCTCATCTTTGACGAGCCCACCGCCGTGCTCACCCCCCAGGAGATCGACTTCCTCCTCCAGATTATCCGCAACCTCCGGGACGGCGGCAAGACCATCATCCTCATCACTCACAAGCTGGAGGAGATCAAGCAGGTGGCCGACCGCTGCGCCATCCTGAACCGGGGCCGCCTCATCGACGTGCTGGACGTGCATACCACCTCCACCCAGACCATGGCCAACCTCATGGTGGGCAGAGAGGTGGAGATGAAGCTGGAGAAGAACCCCGCCAAGTTCGGCCAGGAGGTACTGAACGTCTCCCACCTGACGGTGAAGAACGCCGACAACTTCCCCGTGGTGAAGGACGTGTCCTTCTCGGTGCGGGGGGGCGAGGTCTTTGCCATCGCCGGCGTGTCCGGCAACGGCCAGACCGAGATCGCCGACGCCATCGCCGGCATGATGAAGGTGGACCAGGGCACGATTACCCTCTCCGGCAAGGACATCACCCACGCCACGGTCCGTGAACGGGAGACAGCCGGTGTGTCCTACATCCCGGAGGACCGGCAGAGCGTGGGCCTCATCCTGGACTTCGACCTGGCGGACAACCTTTGCCTCAAAAACTACTACCGTCCCCCCTTCTGCAACCGGGGTATTCTGGACCGCTCCGCCTTCCTGCGCTACGGCGAGGAGCTGATCGGTGATTACGACATCCGCAGCGGCCAGGGCGTCCACACGGTGGTGCGCTCCATGTCCGGCGGCAACCAGCAGAAGGCTATTATCGCCCGGGAGATTGACCAGGACAGTCCCCTGATGATCTTCGTCCAGCCTACCCGCGGCCTGGACATCGGCGCCATTGAGAACATCCACCGCCAGATCCTGGCCGAGCGGGACAAGGGCCGCGCCATCCTTCTCATCTCCCTGGAGCTGGACGAGATTATGGCCCTGGCCGACACCATCGGCGTCATCTACAACGGAGAGCTTCTGAAGATCGCGCCGGCAGACACCCTGACCACCAACGAGGTGGGCCAATTCATGATGGGGGTGAAGCAGCATGAAGGTTAATCCGCTCAAGCGGGGCTTCCTCTTCCTGATGGGAGACGAGAAGCGCCAGCGCATCTCCATTCCCCTCTTTGCCATTGTCCTGAGCCTCCTGGCCGGTTCGGTGGTGCTCCTGGTGCTGGGCAAGAACCCCCTGGTGGCGTTCACCAGCTTCCTGCAGGGCTCCGGACTGCTGCCCAAGGCCTCCTATGCCGGAAAGAAGAGCATGCTCACCGACTTTATGAGCCTGGTCAACGCCTGGACCCCCATGCTCTTCGCCTCCCTGTCGGTGGCGGTGGCCTTCAAGTCGGGCCTCTTCAACATCGGCGTGTCCGGCCAGATGCTGCTCGCCGGCCTCATCGCCACCGTGACGGTGGGCTACTCCGATCTGCCCGCTGTGGTGGCCAAGCCCCTGGTGGTCGTGGTGGGCATCGTGGTGGGCGCCGCGGTGGCCGGCCTCATCGGCTTTTTGAAGTACAAGTGGAACATCAATGAGGTCGTCTCGGCCATCATGCTCAACTACATCTTCCGCTATGCCGCCAGCTTCGTCATCAAATACTTCCTGGCCGACCCGGTGTCCCGTCAGTCCAAGGCCATCAACGCCTCTGCCCGTCTGTCTCTGATGGACACTCCGGTGGGCGGACTGAAGATGGACATCCCCCTGGGCATCATCCTGGCCCTCATCGCCGTGGCGCTGGTGCAGTTCCTCTTCCAGAAGATGCGCCTTGGCTTTGAGTTCCGGGCCATCGGCGCCAACCCCAAGGCCGCCCAGTACATCGGCATCCACGTGGGGCGCAACCTGGTGGTGACCATGGCTCTCTCCGGCGCTCTGGCCGGTCTGGCCGGTGTGACCTACTACCTGGGCTACTACGGCTCCATCCAGCCGGACGTGCTCATTTCCACCGGCTTTGATGCCATCGCTGTGTCCCTGCTGGGCAATTCCAACCCCATTGGCATCATCTTCTCCTCGTTCCTCATCACCGTTATCGACAAGGGCAGCACCTACATGAGCTCCACCGTGGGGGTGCGCCAGGAGATCAGCTCCCTTATCACCGGCCTGATCCTCCTCTTCGCCGCCTGCGGCGCCTTCTTCAGCTATCTCATCAACCGCAGCCGCCAGCGCATGCAGGACGCTCTGGCGCAGGGCGCTTCCGCCCAAGGAAAGGGGGAGCAGGTATGACCATCCTCAATACCATGATTATCGACGGCCTGTCCTTCGCTCTTCCCCTCTTCATCATGGCCATTGGCGGCATTTACAGCGAGCGCAGCGGCGTGACTAACCTGGCCATCGAGGGCCTGCAGGGCATGGGTGCCTTCAGCGGCGCCCTGGCCGCCACCCTGGTGTCCGGCATGTTCGCTGCGGGCAGCCAGGCCCCCATGTACATTGCCATTGTCTTTGCCATGCTGGGCGCCATGATCTACTCCCTGATCCACGCGGTGCTCTGCGTGAAGTTCAAGGCCAACCAGGTCATCAGCGGCGTGGTCATCAACATTCTGGCCACCGCCCTGACCACCTTCCTCACCAGCCAGCTCAACGCCACCGTGTTCGGCGCGCCCTCCAACAAGTTCGTGCTGACCACCTCCACCCGCTTCTCGGTGCCGGGGCTGTCCAGCATCCCGGTGCTGGGCGCGGTGTTCACCAACATCTACCCCTTTGAGCTCATCATCATCGTGGTGGCTCTGGTGGCCTGGTACGTGCTGTACAAGACCCGTTTCGGCATGCACCTGCGGGCCTGCGGCGACAATCCCCACGCGGTGGACGCCGCCGGCGTGGAGGTGGGCCGGGTGCGCTTCGGCGCGGTGATGGTGTCGGGCGCGCTGTCCGGTCTGGGCGGCATCTGCTTCGCCTACTCCATCTCCGCCCAGTTCTCCCCCTCCATCTACATGGGCTACGGCTATCTGTCCATCGCCGCCCTCATCTTCGGCAACTGGCAGATCATGCCCACCCTGTGGGCCTGCCTTATCTTCGGCTTCGCCCGCTCCGGCGGCTTCGCACTGACCCAGGTGCTGGGCCTGCCCTCCGCCTTCTCCGACCTCTTTATGACCCTGCCCTATCTCATCACCCTGCTGCTGCTGGTGTTCTTCTCCAAGAGCAACCGGGCTCCCCGCGCCCTGGGCGAGATCTACGACAAGGGCAAGCGCTGAGGTCCCACGTTCCGTCTGTCGTATTGCCGCCCTCCGGCGGCCAATATAGAAAAGGAAAAGGAAGGATAGTATGAAGGATACCCGCAAGACTCTCGTGGGCGGCGTGCTGGCCGCCTCCCTGGTGGCCGGTCTGGCCCTGCCCGCCGGCGCCGCTCTGGTGCAGAAGACCTTTACGGTCAACACCGACATCAACCTGTACGCCGCCGAGCAGGAAGTCACTCCCGTGGACACCAAGGGCAATCCCACCGGCGTGTTTGTCAACGACGGCACCACCTACCTGCCGGTGCGCACCACCGGCGAGGCCCTGGGCGCCAATGTGGCCTGGGACGGCTCCACCTCCACGGTTTATCTGGGCGAGAACACCGCCGACGCCAAGGACGAGGAGTACCTCCAGACCTATTTCGGCATCGCTCCCCTGACCGGCACCGTCTCCCGGGACACCTTTGGCGCCGCCCTGGAGAAGATCGGCGGGGCCAAGACCACCGGCACCGGCGACTTTACCGTGGCTGAGGCCGTGGCCGGTGCGGTGAAGGCCGCCGGGCTGGAGGAGCTGGCTCTCACCTACACCGCTGCCCCCGACACCGGCAAGGCCGCCGAGCGCCTGGCCGCCTACGGCGTCAGCGGCGTGGCCGACGCCTACGCCGGTTATGTGGCCGCCGCGCTGGACAGCGATTTGGCCTTTGCCGGCTATGACTACGACGGCGCCCTCTCCGCGGACGTGGCCAACACCATCCTCATGAACGCTGTGGAGATCTCCGGCCAGGGCCGCAACTACCTGGGCTATGCCAGCGACAGCGACATCTACCAGAAGCTCCAGTCCGCCTGGGCCTCCTTCGGCCTCTTCGACGACGAGACCCTGTCCCAGCTGGGCGCCGACCTGGTCATCGCCGGGGCCTCCACCGGCTACAACCTGAAGTACGACGGCTATGACGCCCGCTTCCTGCCCGAGTACACCCTCCAGTATGGTCACAGCGATATTACCCACGCCGTGCAGCTCATTGCCCTGCTGAACAGCGAGGGGCTGGATGCCAAGGTGCAGCTGGAGCCCAAGACCTCCATCTATGAGTATATGGTGGAGTGGGGTGACCCCACCAAAGTCCAGTCCACCCCCACCTATGAGCTCAAGCCCATCGACGGCGGCCGCTGGCTGTGCTACGCCACCGAGTACGACATGAAGCTGGAGTTCGACTCCGTGGCCGATAAGGAGGCCTTTGACGCTATCATCGGCCAGTACGCCAAGAAGTGGGACAGCAACACCGATGAAAACGGCAATCCCACTGTGCCTCTGCTGGAGGGCGCCTGGTGGCAGCCCCTGTACACCTCCACCGTGCCCATGAGCGACACCGAGAATTTTGTGAAGATCGTGGACAACGTGGTGCGCAACGGTGCCTACACCATCCACCCCTTCTCCACCACCGACGGCACCGCCGCCATCAGCAAGGTGGTCTCCGAGAAGGCCCCCGACCTGAAGGTGGAGCCGGTGGATCTGTACGTGAACCTGGCGTTCTATAACTACCTCACCGGCGCGGACCACCAGTAAGGCCCGCAAGCCCGGCCATAACACAAGAAGCGTCCCCCACACCGTATCACATGCGGTGTGGGGGACGCTTTTTTGTCTGTGAAAAAACTATGTACTCTCCTCCACGGCGGCCAGCACCGGGAGCAGGCTGTAATCCACCGAAACGGTGTGGCTGGACAGGCTGTCCCCATAGGCGGTGAGGACCCGGTCTATGATCTTCAACCCGTTTTCATAGCTGACCGAGGGGGTGAGCAGCAGATACTGGGTGCTGCTGAAGCGGGTAAAGACATCGCCGGAGCGCAGGTTTTTCTGGATGGCGGTATAGAGCTCCTGCATGGCCGTATTGATATGGAAACGCTCGCCCTGGGCGGTGCGGCTCTCAGATTTTACGGTCAACATGATCAGCTGTACGCATTGTCCGCTACGGGAGGCATTTCGGGCCTCGATGCGGTAGATGTCCTGGAATACCCCCAGCTCACAGTAAAACGCCCCGTATAGCGGGGACTTTTCCAGAAGCTGGTCCCGGATCACATGGAGGTCCAGCTCGACCTCGTGGGTGGATTTCAGCATGTCCCGGTAAAAATTCAGCAGGTCCGAAGAGGGGCTTACGCCCAGCTGCTTCATAAAGAGATCGGCCATCTCAGAGTAGTGCTGCAGGGCCAGCTGCTGCTGTCCGGTGGCGTTGAGGGCCTTCATCAGCATCAGGTGGCAGTGCTCGTCATAGGGGTCCACAAAGATGGCCCGATTACAGACGTCGATGACCTGGTCGTAGTGCTTTTCCAGCATCAGAGAGGAGGCGATCTCCCGACAGAGCTTCAAAAACCGCCCGTGGTAGTAGGTGCGCAGGGACAGCGCCCAGGGAGTCCCGGAGACCTTGGGCAGCAGATCGCCCTGATAGAGCTGAATGGCGGCCTTCCCGTTGGACAGGCAATTTTCTGCCGAGGTGTAGAGGGAATCAAAGCGCTCGGTGTCCAGGATGAGGTTCACGTCCTTCGACCAGCTGTAAATGCCGCGCCGGTATAAGAGGACCTTCTTTCCGTCGGGAAAGCCCAGCTCTTCCAGAAGCAGACGGCTGCGGTGCAGCAGGGTCTTGAGGGTATTTACAGGATTGCTGCTGGAGCCATCCCCCCACAAGATGTCGATCAACTCCTCCTGGGACACCTCGCGGTCGTGAAATACCAACAGATACTGCAAAAATGCCCACAGGATCTTGGAGGTGCTCCGTTCCTCCGAAATGATGGGGCCATTCGGATCTCGATATAATGTAAAGCTACCCAGTAGATTTACATACAAGGTCTCCATGGCGATTCGCCTCCTGAGTCGTTCAATCAGGGCATACCGGTGGGGAATGGAGCCTGTGGAGCGGAGGGGGGCGGACATGTCCCGAGCATACCCAGACTATTATCAGTTTATCACAATATGAAATTCAATACAAGAAACCTAGAGCATAGTGTAAAAGGAAAATATATGTACTTTTTTATAGCAAAATTTGAGTGGTACGCGGGAGACCTGAAAAAGGGACCGTTATCTCGTCTATTTTTCACAAAAAGAAAATTGAAAACCTGCAACCAACTGGAAACCTTTTTTGATTAGAATAAAAATCAGAGAATCTGATTCGTATACCTATGAACGGGAGATACACGGATCACATATACAGGGATATTGCTATGACGGATAAAGAACTCAGAAAGCTGAAACGAGTGGAACTGCTGGAACTGCTGGTAGAGCAGGCTGCAGAGATGGACCAGCTCCGCCGGGAGCTGGAGGAGGCCCGCCAGGCCCTGAAGAACCGGGAGATCCTTTTGGAGGAGGCCGGTACACTGGCGGAGGCGGCGCTGCGGATCAATGAAGTATTCGCCGCGGCGGACCGTGCGGCACAGGATTACCTGATGAATGTCCGGACGCTGGCTGCCCGTCGGGAGGCGGCGGATTCGGACGACGGGAAGGAAACTCCATGAGCGGCCGGGAAGAAAACGGGCGCAAGAGCCCGGCATTTTCCGAGCCGCCCACCCTGGAACAGCTCAAGGAGGAGCTGAAGCGGGAGCGGCACCGCCGGACCTACGGCGCGACGCTGCGCAGCACAATCTACGCGCTGATCACCGTGGCAGCGATTGCGGTACTGGTGGCCACGCTGCTGCTTCCGGTGCTGCAGATCTACGGTGAGAGCATGTCGCCCACCTTAGTGGACGGAGATATCGTCCTCTCGATCAAGACCAGCCGCTTTGATCAGGGGGATATCATCGCATTTTACTACAACAACAAAATTTTGGTCAAGCGTGTGATCGCTGGTCCCGGCCAATGGGTGGACATCGATGAAGACGGCAATGTCTATGTGGACGGAGCCCTTCTGGAAGAGCCCTACCTGCAGGAGCGGGCGCTGGGACAGTGCAACATCACGCTTCCCTATCAGGTCCCGGACGGGCGCTGGTTCGTTATGGGAGACCACCGCTCCGTCTCGGTGGACAGCCGCGACCGGTCGGTGGGCTGTGTGTCTGAGGAACAAATTGTTGGAAGACTGACGTTCCGCCTCTGGCCCCTGGGGCGCTGGGCATCGTTGAAATGAGAACTGGGCAAGGAAAGATGAGGTGGCGTGAATGGAACGCAATATCTTGGCGCGTGCTGCGGAATTTCTGCGGAAAAGCACCCGGTATAAGCGGTGGCGCCGTGCCTTCACCGGCATGGCGGCAGTCGTGGTGTTTATCACTTCGTATATGCTGATCCTGCCGGCCATTACCATGACGGTGAATCAGGGGGCGCTCCCCCCAGGGGTGGATCTGACCGCGGAGCCGGAGTTCACCGCGGAGCTGTCTCTGGAAGACGGCAACACGGTCACCATCGGGGTGTATGACCCGGAGGGCAACGTGCCCGATGGAGCCATCCTGGTGGCCGAGCGGTTCGAGGAGGACAGCGAGGACTACCTCAAGGCGGAGGAGACCCTGCTGAACTCCGAGGATGTGGCCCCCTACGACGGCATGCTGGCCATGGACCTCCACTTTGAGGACGCTGACGGCAACGAGGTGGAACCAGCCGGTCCGGTGTATGTGGACATGGAGGCTGAGGCCCTTCTGCCCGCCAATGTGGACCCCGAGTCCGTGGCGGTGCAGCACCATGTGGAGCTGGACGGGGACCGTTTCTTCGGCCTGGTGGACGGCAGCGAGACCACGGTGGAAGTGGTGGCGGACGGCTCTGAGGGCACCGGCGACATCGTGGTGGACCCCACTGAGAGCCCCGCGCCCAGCGAGACTCCCGCTGTGACTGAGGATCCCCAGGTGACTGAGAGCCCTGAGGTCACCGAGACCCCCGCTCCCGTGGAGTCCCCCGCCGAGAGCGGCGAGGTGGATCTGCCCGAGGAGACCACCCCCACGACCGATGCGCCTGTGACCGATTCGCCCGTGGTGAGCACTCTGCCCGAGGTCCCGGAGAGCCCCGAGCCCCCCGTGACCCCCGAGGAGCCCAGCACCCTGCCCGAGCTCCCGTCCGAGCCGGTGGCTCCCGTGGAGCCTGAGACCCCGGCCGAGCCCGAGGCCCCGGTGGAGAGCACCGAGAACACCACCGAGCCCGCCGAGAGCACGGAAGACAGCACCGCTGTGGAGGCTACCTTTGCGGTGGACAGCTTCTCCACCTTCACCATCACCTGGAACGTGCTGGAGGAGGTCCCCGAGGAGCCCGAGCTGGTGTGCGGCCTGGAGGAGCACAGCCACTTTGAGGACTGCTACGACGCCGACGGCAACCTGATCTGCACCCTGGAGGAGCACACCCACACCGAGGACTGCTACGCCGTGGAGCTCCCCGAGGAGGAGATCCCCATGGGCGGCTTCCCCGAGGTAATCCCTGAGGGCTATGTAGAGTACACCTTTGACAGCGAGGACGGCCTGTCCGTCCTGGCTTACGCCCCCGAAGATGCCTTCGATGGGCAGGAAGTGACCCTCTTTGCCGAGGTTCTGGCCGAGGACAGCGAGGAGTATGCCCGGGCCCAGGCCAATCTGGACGCCTCCGATGCGGTGGGCGACTATGACGGCATGGTGGCCATGGACATCCGCTTCCAGGATGCGGACGGCAAAGAAGTGGAGCCCAACGCTGAGGTCGGTCCGGTCTATGTGGACATCCAGGCCGAGGCGCTGATCCCCGAGGATGTGGATACCAGCACCCTGGCGGTGCAGCACCACGCCGAGACCACCGACGGCGGCCTGTTCGGCACCGGCATCTTTGCCGGCACCGAGGTCACCGTGGAGACCGTGGCTGACGCCAATACGGAGACCGGCACGATCACCGCTGTGCCTGCTGAGGCCTCCATCCCCGAGACGCTCCCCGCGCTGGCCGACGAGCCCATGACCGAGGAGATTGCTACTCTGGAGGAGCCCGCCGAGGAAGAGACCGAGGAGCCCGCGGCTGTCCCCATGAACGTGGAGGCCAGCTTCGGCGTGGAGAGCTTCTCCACCTTTACCATTACGTGGAGCGACTACTATGGGAACACTTCTACCGTTACGGTCCACTATGTGACGGAAGATGGCAACGAGATCTACAGTGGCCAGGAGACAAATATTTCTGCAAATAGTAATACTGCCATTGATCTTAGTAAGTATGTGGTTAGCATCAAGGAATTTAGTTACAAGGGAATCCACTTGGACACCGTAGATGGGACGTCTACAACACAAATCAGATATTACTCAAACTGGGGAAATTCTTACTGGCAGTATAGTAGGAGGAACAATTGGATACGTTGGTACAATGCCAAAGACGTCTACATCGTCTATGAAGACACCCGCGATCCCATTAAAAATTTGACTACAGTCGACACCGTGGACAGTACCAGCGAAGGCGTGCATATGTATATGCGCAATTTCGATGGAAAAGCCTTTGGTGGCGGCGAATATGCTCCGGGCGATGTTAAGGAGGGGTTGGCCTCTCAGACGGTCAACAAAAACGGTTGGCCGACCTTGACTGGCGAGAGCGATACGCCGACAGGCAAGTCCTTTGCGGAGGTGTTCTTTGACAATGGGAATTTGAATGCCTATAACGTGTCGGATACCTATGCGGTCAATGAGCTTTTCCTCCAGAGTGAGTTTGATAAGAACGGCACCTTCTACTACAGCAGCTTTGAGAACTTTGCCACTTTGAAAAATGATAATGATCAGAACTTTACCGTTTATGAACAGCTCGGTACGCCGAATGCAGGTGAAAATTACTTCTATCAGCGCGGCAATTTCATGCCCTACAACACACTGAATATCAACAACATCGCTAACTATAACCTGTATGATGATACGGGCGCTCCGTTGACTGAAGAGGATGAGCGGGTCAACGAGCCTGTGTATGGCCTGAACGAAAATGCCGACTTCCACTTCGGTATGTACATCTGGGCGGATTTCTATCAGCCCCAGGACGGTATGGTGGAAAACAGCGATGGCAGTGGAGAGTCTCCCATGATCTTTGAGTTTACCGGTGACGACGACATGTGGGTCTACATTGACGGCGTACTGGTGCTGGACTTGGGCGGTATCCACGATGCTCAGAGTGGTTCGATCAACTTTACTGACGGTACGATCAAATACACCGATACTCAGACAAATCAGGCTCCCATCTGGCATAAAACCACACTGAGAGCTCAGTATGAGGCGGCGGGGAAGACAGGTTTGGATTGGGACGGCAACACCTTCATCGACGGCTCTAACCACCGCATCCAGATTTTCTACATGGAGCGCGGCGAGGGCGCGTCCAACCTGAAGATCAGCTTTAACCTGAAGACCATCCCCGATGGACAGCTTGCTGTCGGCAAGAAAGTGGAGCACTACTACGCGCCTCAGCTGAAGGACGTGGAGTACACCATGCAGGTTACTGTGAACAATCAGCTCTACGCCAATAAGCCGTATACCATCATGGGTACGGATAAAACGGGTGAGACTGACGAGAAGGGTCAGTTCACATTGAAGCATGACCAGACCGCTCTCTTCCCGGACCTGACCGTGGATGACCAGGTTGCCGTAAAGGAGGTCGCAACCTCTGATACGCCGGAGGGTGTCACGATAGCGCAGAACTACAACATCACCTACACAGTCACCGACGGCGCGGGCAATACCATAGGCGGTACTGGGGATGATGGCACTGTGATTGCCACTATGCCCGGTTACGGCAGCATCAATGTGAGGGTCACCAACACGGCAACCTTTACCCGTCCGCTGAAGCTGGTCAAGACCTTCGATACGCCCAGCGGCAACGCGGCACCTGATGGGTTCGAGGCTACCTACACTCTCTATGAGGTTACAGCGACCGGCAATGTGGCGATTGGTAGTGTCCGGTACTCTGATTTGGTGGATGGTGAGTACACGTTCTGGCTGGATACCGGCAAAGATTATACCATTGTCGAGTCCTTCGACGGCGAGGGTGACAACAAGGCCGAGACGGACAACGCCAAGTGGCTGGGTGTCAGTACCACCACCAACGACCCGGCAACAGGTACTCAACCTAACGAAGGTATCGTCTATCTGGATGAGAACGATGCAACTGAGGGCGGGAATGTTGATACCATCACCCTGACCAACCGTTATGGTGAGCCGTCTGGCGACCTGAGCATCACCAAGAAGGTGGAGCGTACTGACGGTGGCTCGGTGGATCCCGACAGCATCTTTAACTTTACCGTAACAGTACAGGGAGCTAATGGTAGCTACAACGCCACCTATACCAATGAGACAAGCGGCGGCAAAACCCACGAGGTCGATGTGGAATTCAACGGTGGCATAGCTACTGTAATCCTCTACGCTGGTGAGACCGTAAAGATCGAAGGCCTGCCCTCCGGGGTTTCCGCTACCATTGAGGAGATCAACTACAGCGGCTACGCCCCAGAGTGGAGCGATACCGAGGATGTGACGGAAGGGAATCCCACGGATATCGCATCCACGGCAGTAGCCACGGTCACTACCACGCAAATTTCCGCCAGTAATGAGATCAAGGTCACCTGCACCAACACGACGGGTGCGGTGCTGCCCAGCACGGGCGGCATGGGCGTGGCCCCCTATCTGACCTTTGGCGGTTTGTTGACCCTTGGCGCGGGCCTGCTGCTGCTCCAGCGGCGTCGGAAGGGGGGTAGCGACGCCGCCTAAGAAGCAGACTCCACCAATGTGATTGAGAATTCGGTAACAAATTTGAGATTCTCTTGCAGAGAGGAACGAAAGGAGTTATTCTAATGAAAAAGAACCTGAGCAAACTGTTTGCCCTGGCCCTGGCCCTCATCATGGCTATGGCCCTGGCCGTCCCCGCCATGGCGGCCACCATCACCATTACCAACTCCGCAAAGGGCGAGACCTACAAGGTCTACAAGATCTTTGATGTGACCAAGGCAGAAGGCGCTACCGCTGAGAGCGGCTACGCCTACAAGATTAATTCTTCTACCAATGAGTGGTGGGACGACATTGTTAACTACATTGGCGTCGATGCAGATGATAGTGGCAAGTATATTGGCAAGGGAATTACCCTGACTCCCACTACTACTGCCAATGTGTACAATGTTACTGTTGACGATAAGAGCTTTGACGCCGCTGATTTTGCCAAAGAACTTGCTAATGTCATGAGTGACAAGACCCCTGTTGCTACCAAGACTGGCACCGGCTCGGCTCTGGACATCACTGTGGATGATACTGGCTACTACTTTGTGGACACCTCCCTGGGCTCCCTGTGCTCCCTGCTGACATCCGACCAGAGTGTTGAGATTGTGGAAAAGAACTCCGTCCCCTCTCTGAAGAAGGAAGTTCAGGAAGACAAGACTTCTGCGTGGGGCGAGAAAGCCACGGCTGACTATGGCCAGAGTGTGGAATTCAAGCTGACCGTTAACACTGGCACCAACAGTGCCATTGCGGCTGATAACAAGACTGGCGTGGACGCTGATTATGTTATCACCGATACGATCCCCAACAATATGACCTTGGACAACAATGCTGTTGAGGGTGAGGCGTCCTATATTACCATGCCTGAGGGCTGGACCAAGGATACCGACTATACCGAGCAGCTTGATGGCAACACCTTGACCATAACCCTGAAGCAGGCTAAACTGGCCACTCTGGGTGAGAACGCTAACATCGAGATCTCCTACTCTGCTACCCTGAACGACACTGCTACTGTTGGTGCTGCTGAGACCAACACTGCTACTCTGACTTACAAGGCTCAGTCCTTCCAGGACACTGCTGATGTGGTTACCTACAGCATCGGCGGTACCACTGAGGCTTCTACCATCACCAAGGTGGACGGCGAAGACCATGCGCTGGCTGGTGTTAAGTTTATTCTGAAGAACGAAACCACCGGTAAGTATGCTACCTTTGATACTGAGTCCTGGAAGCTGACCGGCTGGGTGGATGTGGAAAAGAATGCCACCGAGCTTGTGACAGATGGCAGTGGTCACATCTATGCCTACGGCCTCGACGCTGATACTTACACCCTGAAGGAGACCTACACCCTGCCCGGCTACAACCTGCTGAACGACACTATCACCGCTGTCATTGATGAGAACGGTACTGTTACCTACAAGTACAGCTCTGCTGAGAGTGGCGCTGAGAATAGCATCAAGATTGTGAACGAGTCCGGCGGCCTGCTGCCCAGCACCGGCGGCATGGGCACCACCATTTTCTACACTGTGGGCGCCCTGCTGGTGGTCGGCGCTGGTGTCCTGCTGGTGACCAAGAAGCGCGTCCACGACGCTGAGAAGTAACCTCCAATCCATAAAAACCAAGTGTGCTGAGTAACACACACCCTGTCTCCCCGGGGAGGGACCTCCCCTCCCCGGGACACGGCAGTGAGGAGAACTCTATGAAAAAAGTCAGCAAATCCACTATCCTGCTCATCTTTATCTTTCTCATAGGACTCTCCTTGCTGCTGTACCCGGTGGTCAGCGACTACTGGAACTCCTTCCACCAGAGTCGGGCCATCGCCAGCTATGTGGAATCGGTCAGCAATCTGGACCAGGAGGAGTACGACCGGCTGCTGGCGGAGGCCGCGGCCTACAACCAGTCCCTGGTGGGCCATGAGACCCGCTTCACCTTCACCGAAGAGGAGGAGGCGGAGTACCTAGCCCTGCTGGGCTCCACCGGCGGAGCGATAGGCTACATTGAGATCCCTACCATTAAGCTCACCCTGCCCATCTACCTGGGCACCAGTGAGGCGGTGCTCCAGGCTGGCGTGGGCACCATGGAGGGAACGTCCCTCCCTATCGGCGGCGAGAGCACCCACGCCGTGCTGACCGGCCACCGGGGACTCCCCTCGGCCACACTGTTCACCCATCTGGACAAACTGGTGGAGGGCGACCTGTTCCACATCCACATCCTCAATGAGACCCTCACCTACGAGGTGGACCAGATCCTCATCGTGGAGCCCGAGGATCTGGAGGCTCTGAGCATCGTGGAGGGCAAAGACTACTGTACCCTGGTCACGTGCACCCCCTACGGCATCAATACCCACCGGATGCTCATCCGGGGCCACCGGGCGGAAACGCCTGCGGATATGCTCTATACTCAGGTCTCAGCGGACGCGCTCCAGTTCGAGCCTGAGCTGATCGCACCGCTGGTGGCGGTTCCCATGCTGTTGCTGCTCCTCCTGGTTTTGCTGCTGGGCGGGCGGCGCGGCCGCACGAAAGTCAAAACATCCAGTTCCTCCAAGCGAAAGAAAGGTGGTAATCCCAGTGAAGGCGATGAAAAAGCGGATCGCTAGTCTGTTGGCGGCGATTTTCTGTCTCACTCTGCTGACAGTCCCCGCCATGGCATATGTGCGGGTGGATACGACCAAGCCCGTCTCTCTGACCCTGAACTACAAGAGCGAAGGCAAGGCCATTGAGGGAATCTCAGTCAGCCTCTACAAGGTCTATGACATGTCTGACGCGGTGCGCTTTACGCCCACTTATGAGTTTGAGAAGGCCTATGGACCTACGACGGACAGTGACGGTAAACCTGTGGCTGGAACGTTTGAATTTGATTTGTATGCCAAGGAATGGCAGGTCACCGACAGCACCGGAGCTGTGCAGAAAAACCAGGTCAACTGGACCAAGATGTGCAATACTCTGGAGAGCCTGATCCGTGGGGATTTGGCCAATGAGGCCACTGCCGATCACGCGCCCAAACCGGTAGCCACTGCCAAGAGCGACGCTTCGGGTGTGGTGAGTTTTACCCAGTATCCGGATGGAAAGATCCTCACCGCGGGCATTTATCTGGTTATGGGCGAGCCCAAGGTGGACGGGCGCTATACCTATACCCCTCAGACCTTCCTGGTGGCCCTTCCTCTGCTGAATACCGATGACACCTGGAACTATGCGGTGACGGCCAATGAAAAGATGACCACCCACTACGATCCGCCCAGCGGCGGCGGTGACACCATTGCCATCACGGTCAACAAGGTGTGGGACGACGCCGACGCCGAGGATGTGGAGCGGCCCGAGTCCATCGAGGTGCAGCTGCTGCAGAACGGTAGACCATACGGCGACAGCGTCACCCTCAATGAGGACAACGACTGGTACCACCGCTGGGGCAGCCTGAGCGCCAACTCGGAGTGGCAGATTTCTGAGGTAGACGTGCCTGAGGGCTACTCGGTGTCGGTGGAGCGGAACAACAACAGTTTTATCATTACCAATACCGCCGATACAGAGATCGATGAACCGGACATCCCCGAGGGACCCGGCCCCAGCACCGAACCTGGTGAGCCTGATGAGCCCGACACCGATATCCCTGATGTCGACATCCCCGGCGGTGATCTCCCCGGAGGCCCCGGTGACCCCAGCAATCCCGACGGAGGCGACCCGGGGATCGATATCCCCGATGAGAACACGCCTGGAGGCGACCTGCCCCAGACCGGCGTGCTGTGGTGGCCGGTGCAGGCGCTGACCGTAGCCGGTATCCTGTTTTTCTCCATCGGCTGGCTGGATTACCGGAGGAGTAAGAAGCACTAAATGAAACGAAAACGCACCATCTTTTTCCTGACCGCCGGAGTACTGTGTATCGCGGCAGCCCTGTCCCTGACACTGTACAATGTGTGGGATGAGCAGCGGGCCGAGGTGACCGTGGCGGAGAGTGTGACTCTGGTGGAACAGAATATCCAGGTCCAGCCGGAGGAGCAGCAACTCATTGTACCGGAGTCTAAGCTCACCATGGACAGTGTGGCTGTAGATGGGAACAACTATGTGGGCGTGCTGGAGATTCCGGCGGTGAATCTAAAGCTGCCTGTGCTGAAGGATTGGAGCGAGTCCCTGCTCCGCCTGGCGCCCTGCCTCTATGAGGGCAACCTCTACGACGGTATGATCGTAGCCGGGCACAATTACCGCTCCCACTTCGGGCCCATTACCCGCCTGGTACCGGGGGATGTGATCCACTTCACGGATGTGGATGGAAATGTGTGGACCTATACCGTGGTGACTACGGAGATCATCGCCGGCAGCGATGTGGAGGGCATGGAGGCGGGAAATTGGGACCTGACGCTGTTTACCTGTACCTTTGGCGGGCAGGAGCGCTTTACCGTTCGCTGTACCATGGAGGTCCTATAAAGAGCTATTACTGTATGTAAAATATCTGATAGGTATAGAAAAGCCCTGTAACTGCACAAGTTACAGGGCTTTTGTAATGTCATAATTGCGAAATAGATGTATAAAATTTTTGCGCGCCGGGATGTAAGACTCAATTTATTTGAAGAAACATATAGAATTTTGCGCCAATCTGTTATAAAGTAAACGATAGAGGAGAGCTGTGCATATTGACGGGAAAAAGCTCGAAAATTTGTGTGACATTCCATACTTAAAAAATGACGGAAAAAATGGGACACATGGCCTTTCTTTTTGTATGAAATAACCTATATAATAAGTTTAACAAGACATGTGATCCCTTGGCAGCGTAGCATGGCGGGAACCACGTTTGACAAGGAGATGAAATCTTGTGGATATGTTCAAAGAGTTGCCCCCCGAAAAACAGCGGTATATGGAACTTCTCTTCCGCAATTGCACGGATGAAGTCCGCTACTACATGTCCCTGGTGGAGGTGGAGGCTGGCCGGGAGTTCATCAAGGCTGGTGCCGACTGCACCCAGATCTTTCTCATCTTGTCCGGCAAGGTGACCGGCGTGGAATGGCCCACCCATGAGCGCGCCTATCCGTTCAAGGACTTTGGTCCCGGGGACTTTTTTGGGGAGATCGAGTGTTTCGCGGGGCTGCCTCAGTATCGAATCAGCATTGTGTCCGCCACCAAGTGCAAGGTGCTTACCATTCCGGCAGACGCCTATATGGACTGGCTGCGCATGGATGTGGATGCCCTGTTCCTGCGGACCCAGGAGAATATGCACCGCCTCATCACCCAGACGGCGGAGGCCCGGAAGTACCTCTTTATGGAGGGAAAGGATCGCCTGATGGTCCACCTCATCCGCCTCTATGAGCAGCACCAGCCTCTCCCGCCCGAGGTGGAGCTCCGGCAGACGCGAAACCAGATGGCGGAAGAGATCGGCTTTTCCACCAAGACCCTCAACCGCAGCATCAAGCGCCTGGAGGAGATGGGGCTGATCAGCGTGAGGAAGGGCAAGATCGTGATCACCCGAGAGGGATACGACCAGATGCGAGCCCATTATATCGAATACTATGTCAACGGCTGAGCGCCAGCCCGCGCGGAGCCCTTGACCCCCAAAACCATGAGACAGGAGGAATCACCATGTATGTAGGAAAAAAAGTCACCCGTGTGGACGCCTACGACAAAGTGACCGGACGGACCAAATATACCGACGATCTGTGCGACAAGAGTGCCTATATCATCAGGGTCCTGCATTCCACCATTGCCAATGGCCGGGTGGTATCCATTGACACCTCTGCCGCGGAGGCCCTCCCCGGCGTGGTGAAGGTGTTTACCTGCTTCGACGTGACCGAGAAGCACTACTTCCCCACTGCCGGACACCCCTGGTCCACCGATGAGAGCCACCAGGATGTGGCCGACCGGCTGGTACTCACCGAGCGGGTGCGGTTCTACGGCGATGATATCGCCGCCGTAGTGGCCGAGGACGAGGTGTCCGCCGCCCAGGCCCTGCGCCTCATCAAGGTGGAGTATGAGGAGTACCCCTTCGTGCTGGATGTGCAGGAGGCCATGAAGGACGGCGCGCCCCAGCTCCATGAGAAGTACCCCAACAACATCCTCAAGCACACCTCCATCCGCAAGGGCAATTACGAGGAGGCCATCAAAGAGCCCGGCCTCATCAAGGTGGAGGGCTGGTACGACACCCCCACCGTGCAGCACTGCCACATTGAGAATTTTATCTGCTACGCCGAAATGCACGGCGACCGCATTAAGGTGGTTACCTCCACCCAGATTCCCCACATCGTCCGCCGGGTGGTGGGCCAGGCCCTGGGCATCCCCTGGGGCAAGATCCAGGTCATCAAGCCCTACATCGGCGGCGGCTTTGGCAACAAGCAGGACGTGCTCTACGAGCCCCTGTGCGCCTGGGTCTGCATGAAGCTGGGCGGCCACCTGGTGAAACTGGATGTGCCCCGTGAGGAGACCTTCGTTTCCACCCGCGTGCGCCACGCCATCCGCAGCCACATCATCTCCTGGGTGCGCCCCGACGGTACCTACGCCGCCCGCAAGCTGGAGGCCTTCTCCGACCAGGGCGCCTACGCCTCCCACGGCCACAGCATCGTGGCCAAGGGCATGGGCTGCTTCCCCCAGCTCTACCCCTGTGACAACGTGGAGTGCGATTCCTACACCGTGTTTACCAACAAGTCGGTGGCCGGCGCCATGCGCGGCTACGGCATCCCCCAGGCCATGTGGGCCGTGGAGTGCCACACCGAGGATGTGTGTGCCAAGCTGGGACTGGATCCCATCGAGTTCCGCCGCAAGAATCTGATGCCGGTGGGCTTCACCGATCCATTCTCCAAGAACGAGCTCTACGCCGACACCTTCAACCAGTGCATGGACAAGGGCATGGAGGTCACCGACTACCGGCGCAAGTACCAGGAGTACCAGAACCAGACCGGCGACGTGCGCCGGGGCATCGGTATGGCCGTGTTCTGGTACAACACCGCCGTGTGGCCCATCTCCTTGGAAACTTCCTCCTGCCGGATGGTCCTCAACCAGGACGGCTCCCTCCAGGTGCAGCTGGGAGAGACTGAGATCGGCCAGGGCGCCGACACCGCCTATACCCAGATGGCCGCCGACGTGGTGGGTGTGCCTCTGAGCGACGTCCACGTGGTCTCCTGCCAGGACACCGACATCACTCCCTTCGGCACCGGCGCCTATGCCTCCCGGCAGACCTATACCGCCGGCTTCTCCATCCGGCAGACCGGCCTGCTGCTGAAGGAGCGCATCCTTAACTACGCCCACGAGCTGACCCGGATGCCGGCCTACAACCTGGATATCATCGACGGCCAGATCGTCCGCATCACCGATAAGCGGGTACTCATGAGCCTGGGCGACCTGGCCACCGAGGCCCTGTACAGCCTCACCCACAGCCAGCACCTCACCGCTGAGAGCACCGCCCAGATCAAGTCCAACGCCTACTCCTTCGGCTGCACCTTCGCCGAGGTGGAGGTGGATATCCCCATGTGCAAGGTCAAACTCCTGGACATCGTCAACGTCCACGACGCGGGTACCATCATCAACCCCGCCCTGGCGGAGGCCCAGGTCCATGGCGGCATGAGCATGGGCATCGGCTACGGCCTATCGGAAAAGCTGCTCTATGACCAGAAGACCGGCAAGCCCCTGAACAACAACCTGCTGGACTACAAGCTGTCCACCTTTATGGACCACCCCCGCCTGCGGGGCTACTTCGTGGAGAACGCCGAGCCCACCAGTGCCTTCGGCACCAAGGCCCTGGGTGAGCCTCCCACGTGTTCGGTGGCACCCGCCATCCGCAACGCCATCTACCACGCTACCGGCGTGGCCGTGGATGAGGCACCGGTGAATCCCCACATCCTGTTCCGCAGATTCCAAGAAGAAGGCCTGATTTAAGGAGGCGATCGACCTATGTATGATATCAAAGCGCTCTACGAGGCAGAGAGTGTGGCCCACGCGGTACAGCTCCTCACCGAGCACCCCGAGGCCCAGATCATTGCCGGTGGCAGCGACGTACTGGTCCAGATGCGGGAGGGCAAGCGGGCCGGCAAGGAGCTGGTGAGCATCTATATGCTGGACGAGATGCGGGGCGTCTCCTACGAGGAGGACGGCTCCATCCGAATCGGCTCTCTGACCAGCTTCTCCCACATCACCAAGGACCCCATTATCCAGAAGCACATCAACGTGCTGGGCGAGGCGGTGGATATGGTGGGTGGACCCCAGATCCGCAACATCGGCACCATCGGCGGCAACACCTGCAACGGTGTGACCTCCGCCGACTCGGCCTCCACCCTTTTTGCCTGGGATGCCATCATCGAGATCACTGGCCCTGTGGGGGTGCGGCGCATCCCCATCCAGGATTTCTACATCAAGGCGGGCAAGGTGGACCTGCGCCCCGGCGAGCTCCAGACCGCCATCCTCATCCCCAAGCACTCCTATGAGGGCTATCAGGGCCACTACATCAAGTACGCTATGCGCAACGCCATGGACATCGCCACCACCGGCTGCTCGGTGAACGTGAAGCTGTCGGCGGACAAAAAGACCATGGAGGATGTGCGCATCGCCTACGGCGTGGCCGGCCCCATCCCCATGCGGGCTGCCACCGCCGAGGCCCGGGCCAAGGGCCAGCCCACCACCAAAGAGGCGGTGAAGGCCTTCGCCCAGGCGGTGCTGGAGGACGTCCACCCCCGGGACAGCTGGCGCGCCGCCAAGGACTTCCGCGAACACATCGCCGTGGTCCTGGCCGAGCGGGGCCTCACGGAGTCCATCCGTCTGTCGGGAGGTGAAATCTATGAGTAATCAGTATAAACTGGTCAAGTGCACCATCAACGGCAAACAGGTGGAGAAGATGGTGGACGTGCGGGCCTCTCTCACCGATATGCTGCGGGACGATTTCCGCCTCACCAGCGTGAAGAAGGGCTGCGAGGTGGGCGAGTGCGGCGCCTGCAACGTGCTCATCAACGGCGAGGCCTTCAACTCCTGCATCTACCTGGCTGTGTGGGCCGACGGCAAGGAGATCCTCACCCTGGAGGGCCTGGCCGGCCCCAACGGGGAGATCTCCGACATCCAGCAGGCCTTCATCGACGAGGCCGCTGTCCAGTGCGGCTTCTGCACACCCGGCTTTATCATGAGCGCCACGGAGCTGCTCAACGCCCACAAGGAATTCTCCGACGACGAGATCCGCAAGATGCTCTCCGGCCACCTGTGCCGCTGCACCGGCTATGAGAACATCTTCCGGGCCGTGAAAAAGACCATGCTGCGCCGCCTGGGTAAGTACGCCGAGGCCGACGCGGTCTAATCTCTCGAAAACGCCATCTATCCCAGTCCCATTCCCCTCCGGTCATGCTGAGCCATTCAGATTCTGTCCCACCCTAAATCGTCGGACCGGAGGGGAATTTTACACCAGTCAGGGCAAAAAAATATGTATTTGTAAGAAAAATAATTATTGATACATTTTGGTAATGAGAGGTGTGAACGATGGAAAACAAGGAAGCGATCGTCAAGACGGTAAGCGCGGACAACATCTATCGGCTCAACGGCCGAGTCCCCCTGTCCAAGGCTGTCCCCTTTGGCCTGCAGCACGTGCTGGCCATGTTCGTATCCAACCTGGCGCCAGTGCTCATCGTGTGCAGCGCCGCCCTGGTGCGGGGTACGGAGAATCACCTGACCGCAGTGGAAATCACCAAGCTCCTCCAGTGCGCCATGTTTGCCGCTGGTATCGGCACGATTTTGCAGCTCTATCCAGTGTGGAAGATCGGCTCCAAGCTGCCCATCGTCATGGGCGTCAGCTTCACCTTCCTGGGAAGCCTGCTGATGATCTGTACCAACCCGAACCTGGGCTATGAAGGCATGGTAGGTGCCGTCATCCTGGGCGGCTGCTTTGAAGGCATTGTCGGCCTGAGCGCCAAGTACTGGAAGCGCTTCCTTACCCCTGTTGTCTCGGCCTGCGTGGTCATTGCCATCGGCCTGTCCCTCCTGTCCGTGGGCATGGACTCCTGGGGCGGCGGAAGCGGCGCGGCCGATTTCGGCTCCTGGTACCATCTGGTGGTGGGCTTCTTCACCCTCATCGTCTGCCTGGTGTCCCGCTACCTCCTCAAGGGCGTCTATAAGAACCTGAACATCCTGGTGGGCCTGGTGTTTGGCTACATCCTGGCCGCCATTTTCACCGCCGCTGGCGTGGCCCAGATGGTGGACTTCTCCGGCATCACCAAGACCGTGGGCGAGATCGGCTTCTTCAGCCTGCCCACTCCCGTGTTCCTCACCAGCCACAAGCCCGTCTTTGACGTGGGCGCCTTCTTCACCATCGCCATCGTGTTCCTGGTCTCCGCTGCTGAGACCACCGGCGCCACCACCGCTGTGTGTAAGGGCGCGCTGGGCCGCGATCTGAAGATGGAGGAGCTGCAGGGCTCCCTGGCCGTGGACGGCTTCTCCAGCGCCATTTCCGGCTGCTTCGGCTGCCTGCCCCTGACCTCCTTCAGCCAGAACGTGGGCCTGGTCACCATGACCGGCGTCATCAACCGCTTCACCATCCTGATGGGCGCGCTCATCATGATCCTGGCCTCCCTCTTCCCGCCCCTGGGCGCCTTCTTCAACTCCCTGCCCCAGTCGGTGCTGGGCGGCTGTACCGTGATGATGTTCGGCTCCATCCTCTATGAGGGCATGAAGATGCTCAAGGACTGCGTGTTCGACGACCGCAACATGATCATCGTCTCCCTGTCCTTCTGCATCGGCGTGGGCCTGACCCAGACCAGCGGCAATTTCTTCGCTGCCTTCCCCTCCGCCGTGGGCGACATCTTCAACGGCAACGCCGTGGCCGGCGTGTTCGTGGTGGCTCTCATTCTGAGCCTGGTGCTCCCCAAGGAAAAGAAGTCCCAAGAGGACTAATGCCCCTCTTTCACAAGGAACACCCCCTGAGCGCTCAGCGCTCAGGGGGTGTTCCGCATTACACCGTCCGGCGGGGGATGATGTGGTCTTGATCCTTATAAATATGGTCGGCGGGGATAACGCCCCGGACACAGGAGGTGGGGTAGACACTGCTGCGGCGGCCCAGGATGGTGCCGGGGTTGAGGACCGAGTTGCAGCCCACTTCCACGCCGTCGCCCAGGATGGCGCCCATCTTCTTCCGGCCGGTGGGCATGGGGGTGTCACCCTTCACCACCACCAGGGACTTGTCGGACTTGACGTTGGAGGTGATGGAGCCGGCTCCCATGTGGCTCTTGTAGCCCAGGATGGAGTCGCCCACGTAGTTGTAGTGGGGGGTCTGGACGTTGTCAAAGAGGATGACGTTTTTCAACTCCACAGAGTTGCCTACCACACAGTGGGCCCCCACCAGAGCGGAGCCGCGGATAAAGGCGCAGTGGCGTACCTCGGTCTCCGGCCCGATGATGCAGGGCGCGCCCAGATAGGCGGTGGGAGCCACCACGGCGGATTTGTGGACCCAGACGTGCTCCTGGGGCTGGTCGTACTCCTCGGGGGAGAGCTGGGCGCCCAGGGAGAGGATCAGGTCCTTGATGCCGTCCAGGGCCTCCCAGGGGTACTGGAACTGCCGCAGATAGTCACCCGCCAGGGTGTGGGACAGGTCCAGCAGGTCGGAAATGGTGATGTTCATAGGGTGAGAGCCTCCCGATCAAGTGTCGCACCCGCGGGGTGCGCGATGCCGGCGCGTTCCCCTGCGCCGGAATTATCCCCATTATAGCACTGCATGGTGGAAAAGGCTATTCCCAGATAGGCGCCAAAAGAGGCCCCGGCGTGTGCACTGCACACACCGGGGCCTTCTTCCGGGATCAGATATCCAGGGCGGCGTGATAGCCCCAGTAGACGGCGTTGGTGATGGTGGACACCTTGGCCGCGTCGCCGATGACCCGGACGAAGGGAGCGGCGTCCCGCAGCTCCTCCACCACATCGGTGCGGGAGCGCTGGCCCAAGGCACAGATGACGGTGGTGCCGGGAATCAGCACCTGCTTGCCCTCCTTGTCCTCGCAGAGGACGCCGTCGGGCCGCACCTCCAGGCCCTTACAGCCGGTGTGGACGGTGACATACTTGGCGATCTGCTCCAGCAGCAGGGGACGCTGGCGGACGTTGGCGTCGGGGGCCAGCTCGTCCCGCATCTCCACCAGGTGGACTTTCTTGCCCTCCTGGCCCAGGTGGACGGCGCACTCGCAGCCGGCGAGGCCGCCGCCAAAGACCACCACGTCGTCGGTGACCTTGTCCTTCTCCAGGTAGTAGTCGTTGACCACCACCACATTGTCCCCCTTCAGACCGGGGATGGGGGGCACCAGGGGGGTGGAGCCCACGGCGATGATGAGGGCGTCAGCCCCCTCCTTCTCCACATAGTCGGCGGTGACGGTGGTGTTCAGGCGGATCTCCACGCCGGCCTTCCGGGCCAGCTTCTCATAGGTGCCGGTGAGCTGGTACATCTCGTACTTGAAGGGCAGGGCCTGTTCGCTCTTGAGAATGCCGCCCAGCTCGTTTTCCTTCTCGCACAGGATGACTTGGTGCCCGCGGCGGGCCGCGGTGTAGGCGGCGTACAGACCGCCGGGGCCGCCGCCGGCCACCAGGACCTTCTTTTTCTCGGGAGCGGGCTGGATCTCCACGCCGTCCAGCTCCCGGCCGATAAGGGGATTCACGGTGCAGCGGCGGGTGGAGGTGGCGGCACGCTCGGCCATGCAGGTGAAGCAGCGCAGGCAGCGGACGATCTCGTCGTCCCGGTTCTCAGT
>DYBS01000049.1 GCA_019418525.1 Clostridiales bacterium | reverse complement strand
TTTCCACCGTTAAAATCTCGCCGGTGGGGATGGCGGCGGCGTCGGAGGGGGTGTAGCGCTGGGCGTGGAGGGTGAGGACATGGTCCAGAACGCTCCCGGCGTCGTGGCCGCTGAGGTTGAAGTAGGAGTGATTGGTGAGGCTGCACAGGGTGTCCCGGTCGCTGACGGCCCGGTACTGAAGGGTCAGGGTGGTGCCCTCCAGGAGGTAGGTCACCTGGGCGGTGAGGGTGCCGGGGAAGCCCTCCTCCATGTGGGGGCTCACATAGGTGAAGCGCACCCCGCCGGGGACCTCCTCCGCCTTCCACACCCGGGTGGAAAAGTTGGTGGGGCCGCCGTGGAGGTTGTTGGGGCCGTTGTTGGCCGCCAGGGGGTACTCCACCCCGTTGAGCGAGAAGGAGGCCCCGGCGATGCGGTTGGCGTGGCGGCCTACGGTGGCCCCCATGCACTTGTCGGGGTTGTCCTCATAGTGCTCCAGGGAGCCCAGGCCCAGTACCACGTCCACCGGCTTCCCGTCCCGGCCGGGGACGGTGAGGGACTGGAGGGTGGCTCCATAGGTCAGGATGGTGCAGGAGGCTGCGCCGCTCTCCAGGGTGATGGCCTCCACCGCCTCGCCCGAGCGGGTGGTGCCGTAAAAGGTTCGTTTCATGGAAATCTCCTCCCTGCCAAAAGAGGCGGGCCAGGGGCCCGCCTCTCTGAGGTCGTATGGAATTTGGTTTACTTCAGCTTCCAGGCCAGATCGTTGAGGAAGAGCTGCTGCTCCAGACCCTCCACGGTGGTGTCCTTGGTGATGTGGACAAACTCGATGTCCATCATGGTGGCCCAGTCCTTCATCTGCTCGGCGGTGACGTCGTAGCTGAGGACGGTGTGGTGGGCGCCGCCGGCGGTGATCCAGCACTCCACGCCGGTGGTGAGGTTCGGCATGGCCTGCCACATGACACGGGCCACAGGCAGGTTGGGCATGGGCATGATGGGCTTCACGCAGTGGATGTCCTGGCAGATCAGGCGCAGCCGGCCGCCCATGTCGATGAGGGACACCACGATGGCGTCGCCCTCCTTGCCCTCGAACACCAGGCGGGCGGGGTCCTCACGGTCGCCGATGCCCAGAGGATGGACCTCGATGCGGGGCTTGGCAGCGGCCACGGAGGGGCAAACCTCCAGCATGTGGGCGCCGAGGCTGTACTCCTGGCCCTTCACCAGATGATAGGTGTAGTCCTCCATGAAGGCGGAGGCGCCGTTGCCGTTCTCGCCCATGGCCTTCATGATGGCGGTCATGGCGGAGACCTTCCAGTCGCCCTCGCCGCCGTAGCCGTAGCCCTGGGCCATCAGGTGCTGGCTGGCCAGACCGGGCAGCTGCTTCATGCCGTAGAGGTCCTGGAAGGTGTTGGAGAAGGCCTTGCAGCCCTCGGCGTCCATCATCTTCTTCATGGCGATCTCTTCCCGGGCCTGATAGCGGACGGTCTCGATGTCGTCGGTGGCGAAGTCGTAATTGGCCTTGTAGACGTCCATCAGCTCGTCGATCTCGGCGTCGGTGACGGCGTCCATGGTCTCCACCAGCTTGCCCACCGGCCAGGTGTTGACCTGCCAGCCCAGCTTGGCCTGGACCTCGACCTTGTCGCCCTCGGTGACGGCCACTTCGCGCATGTTGTCGCCGAAGCGCATGACCTTCATCTCCTTGGACACGGCCACGCCGATGGCGGCGCGCATCCAGGAACCCAGGCGCTTCTGCACGTCCTCGTCCTGCCAGTAGCCGGCGATGACCTTGCGGGGCATGCGCAGGCGGGCGGCGATGAAGCCGTGCTCACGGTCGCCGTGGGCGGCCTGGTTCAGGTTCATGAAGTCCATGTCGATCTCGTCGTTGGGGATCTCACGGTTGTACTGGGTGGCGAAGTGGCAGTAGGGCTTCTGCAGATTCACAAAGCCGTTGATCCACATCTTGGAGGGGGAGAAAGTATGGCACCAGGTGACAATGCCCAGGCAGTTGTCGTCGTAGTTGGCCTCCTTGACCACGTCGGCGATCTCCTTGTTGGTCTTGGCGGTGACCTTGTAGACCAGCTTGCAGGGCAGGTTGCCGGAGGCGTTGAGCTTGTCGGCCATCTCGGCGGCCCGGGCGGCCACAGTATCCAGAACCTCGGGGCCGTACAGGAACTGACTGCCGACCACGAACCAGAATTCTTTCTTATTCATGTTGGATCAACCTCGCATTTCAAAAGATAAATCAGATGTGCTCCACAGCGGAGCGCTCCACCGCCAGACCGGCGGAGTAACGGCGGATGAAGGCGTTGAAGCCCTCCACATCGGCGGCCTCGGGGGAGAGGGTGGTCACCGGCTGACCGGCAAAGACCTCGTTCTCCAGATAGTCCTCCAGGGTCTGGCACTCGGCCTTGCGCACCCGGTAGGCGGCCAGCAGAGCCATGCCCCAGGGTCCACCCTCGCCGGCGGTTTCCATGACGCTCACCGGCGCGCCGGCGGCGGCGGCCATGATGCGCTGACCCACCACGGGGGTTTTGAAGAAGCCGCCGTGGCCCAGCAGCCGGTCCAGAGCCACATGCTCCCCGGCCAGGATGTCCATACCCAGCTTCAGGGTGGCCAGGGCGGAGTAGAGCTGTGCCCGCATGAAGTTGGCGAAGTCCAGGGTGGCCTCGGGGGAGCGGACCAGCAGGGGGCGGCCCTCCTCCAGGCCGGTGATGGGCTCGCCGGACAGGTAGTTGTACAGCACCAGTCCGCCGGCGTCGGCCGCGCCCTGCGCCGCCGACTGGAACATAGCGGTGTAGAGAGCGTTCATGTCGGGGGTCTGACCCAGAGCGGTCAGCAGGCCCTTGAACACATTGGCCCAGGCGTTGATCTCGTTGGTGCAGTTGTTGCAGTGGACCATGGCCACCGGCTTGCCGGTGGGGGTGGTCACCATGTCGATCTCGGGATAGACCTTGGAGAGGGCCTTTTCCAGCACGATCATGGCAAAGACGCTGGTGCCGGCGGAGACGTTGCCGGTGCGCTCGGCCACGGCGTTGGTGGCGGTCATGCCGGTGCCCGCGTCGCCCTCGGGGGGACAGAGGGGGATGCCGGCCTGGAGGGACCCGGTGGGGTCCAGGAGCTTGGCGCCCTCGGCGGTGAGGGTGCCGGCGTCCTCACCGGCGCTGAGCACGCCGGGCAGGATGTCCCGCAGCTTCCAGGGATAGCCGCCCTCGGAAGCCAGGGCGTCAAAGGAGGCCAGCATGCCCTCGTTGTAGTCGCACTTGGCGCTGTCGATGGGGAACATGCCGCTGGCCTCGCCCACGCCCAGGACCTTGCGCCCGGTGAGCTTGTAGTGGACGTAGCCGGCCAGGGTGGTGAGATAGGCGATGTCCTTCACATGGGCCTCGCCGTTGAGCATCGCCTGATAGAGATGGGCGATGGACCACCGCTGGGGGATGTTGAACTGGAAGCGCTGGGTGAGGGCCTCGGCGGCCTGCCCGGTGATGGTGTTGCGCCAGGTGCGGAAGGGGACCAGCAGTTGGTCGTCCTTGCCCAGGGCCACATAGCCGTGCATCATGGCCGAGAAGCCCATGGCGGCCACCTTGGTCAGCTCCACGCCGTACTTGGCGGCCACGTCGGCCTTCAGCTTGGCGTAGGCGTCCTGAAGGCCGGCCCACACATCTTCCATATGATAGGTCCACACCCCGTCCTCCAGCCGGTTCTCCCAGCCGTGGTCGCCCGAGGCGATGGGGGTGTGGTCGCTGCCGATGAGCACCGCCTTGATGCGGGTGGAGCCCAGCTCGATGCCCAGATAAGTCTGACCGGCGGCGATCTGTTCCTTGATTACCGTTTGATCCATGCAAATAACCCCTTTTACAACGCTTCGTCCGGAGGGTCGCCGCCCTCGTCGTCGTCATCCGACTCATAGGGCAGGCGGTACTCGCCCCGGATCAGGGCGCGGATGGAGAAGAAACAAAGGAGCGCACCCACCACCAAAAACACCACGGCAGCCGGGAGGAAGAGGAAGTTCTCCTCGCCCTGGAGGGCTCCGGCGGCGGCGCCGCGCAGGTCCCAGGCCAAGTAGATCAGGTATGCCCCGCACAAGGCGCGCAGGATCAGGCTGATCTGGGGCGGACGGTGTTTGGTGGGGGTGCGTTCCATGTGGTTCCTCCTTATGTGACGGACGGGATTAACCCTTCTTGCGCTTGCTCAGCAGGTCGATGGTCACGGCGCCCAGCAGGACGGCGCCCTTGACGATCTTCTGCACGTTGGTGTCGAAGCCGGCCAGAGACATGCCGTTGTTCAGCACGCCCATGATCAGAGCGCCGACCACCGCGCCGATGATGGTGCCCACGCCGCCGGAGGTGGCAGCGCCGCCGATGTAGCAGGAGGCGATGGCGTCCATCTCGAAGCCGTCGCCGGCCTTCGGGGTGGCGGAGGCGTTACGGGCGGAGAGGACGATGCCGGCCACGCCGCACAGCAGGCCCATGTTGGCGTAGACCCAGAAGAACACCTTGTCGGTGTTGATGCCGCTCAGACGGGCAGCCTTGGCGTTGCCGCCCATGGCGTAGATCTGACGGCCGGCCACAGTCTGGGTGGTGATGAAGTGGTAGATGCCGACCACAACAGCCAGCAGGATGAGGAGCACGGGCACGCCGCTGAAGCAGCCCAGCTTGTAGAAGAAGAAGAACTCGATGCCGATGATAACGACGTCCTTGATGACCAGCTGCCACATGGGAACCATGGGCAGGCCGTGCTTCTTGGTGGTGGCGATGTTCTTGATCTCGGCCAGGACGATGAGGACGGCCACCACGATGGCGATGGCGATGCTCACCAGGTCCACGCCGCTGGCGCCGTCCACAGCGCCAACCTTGATGGTGGGCAGGAAGCCGGTGGAGATCCAGTTGTAGTCAGCGGGCAGGGGACCCTTGGTCTGGGACTGGAGGATGACGTAGCAGATGCCGCGGCCCATCAGCATGGTGGCCAGGGTGACGATGAAGGGGGGGATGGCCAGCTTGGACACGAAGAAGCCGACGAACACGCCGAAGAGGGCGCCCACGGCCAGAGCGGCCAGCATTGCCACGGGGGTGCTGACGCCAAAGTCCACGATGAGGGTACCGGCCACAGCGCCACAGGAGGCGACCACCGAGCCGACGCCCAGGTCCACGTTACCGGTCAGAACACACAGCAGCATGCCGACGGCCAGGATGATGACGTAGCCGTTCTGCATGATCAGGTTGTTGACGTTAATGGCGGACAGGTTCTTGCCGCCGGTCAGAGCGGCGAAGATGAGATACACGGCGATGAGGGCCAGCACCATGCCGTATTGCTTCATACTCAGGTTGACTTTCTTGCTGGCGGGGGCAGTCTTGACAGCAGTCTTTTCCATTATGCATCTCCCTTTCTGTTATGCGCCATGATGCAGCCCATGATGGCCTCCTGGGTGATCTCATCGCCGACCAGCTCGCCGGCGATCTCGCCCTCGTTGAGGACGTAGGTGCGGTCACAGGTGCCGATGATCTCGGGCATTTCGGAGGAAATGATGATCACGGCCTTGCCGGACTTGGCCAGCTCATTGATGACGCAGTAGATCTCGTACTTGGCGCCCACGTCGATGCCGCGGGTGGGCTCATCCAGGATGAGCACGTCCGGCTGGGTGAGCATCCACTTGGCCAGAACCACCTTCTGCTGGTTGCCGCCGGAGAGGGAACCCACGGCCTGATCCACCGAGGTGGTCTTGACGTTGATGAGGTTGCGGTATTCCTCGGCCTTCACGGCCTCGCCGTGCTGATCCACCACGCCCTTGTGGGAGAAGAAGTTGGACAGGGCGGAGAGGGTCATGTTGAACTTGATGCTGTCGATGAGCACCAGGCCGTAGGTCTTGCGGTCCTCGGAGACATAGGCCAGCTTGTTGTTGATGGCCTGCCGGACGTTCTTCATGTCCACGGGGCGGCCGTTCATGAACACCTGTCCGGTGATCTTCTGGCCGTAGGAGTGGCCGAACAGGCTCATGGCCAGCTCGGTGCGGCCGGCGCCCATCAGGCCGGCCAGACCTACGACCTCGCCGGCGCGGACCTTGATGTTGATGTTCTTGAGGATCTGCCGGTGGGCGTCATCGGGGTGGTAGACGTTCCAGTCCTTGACCTCGAAGATCACGTCGCCGATGGGGCAGTTCTCCCGCTTGGGGTAGCGGTTGGTGAGCTCGCGGCCCACCATGCCCTTGATGATGCGGTCCTCGGAGAAGTCGTCCACGCCCTTGTGCAGAGTCTCAATGGTGTGGCCGTCGCGGATGATGGTGATGGAGTCGGCCACGTAGCTGATCTCGTTGAGCTTGTGGGAGATGATGATGCACGTCATGCCCTGGGACTTCAGCTGGAGCATCAGCTCCAGCAGCTGGGCGGACTCCTTGTCGTTCAGGGCGGCGGTGGGCTCATCCAGGATGAGAAGGTCGGCCTTCTTGCCCAGAGCCTTGGCGATCTCGATGAGCTGCTGCTTGCCCACGCCCAGGGAGTTGACGGGGACGTTGACATTCTCACCCTCCAGGCCCACCCGAGCCAGTAGCTCCTGGGCATCACGCCGGGTGGCAGTCCAGTCGATCATACCGCCTTTTTTGCGCTCGTTGCCGATAAAGACGTTTTCCGCGATGGAGAGGTAGGGGCTCAGGGCCAGCTCCTGATGGATGATGACGATGCCCTTGTGCTCACTATCCTTGATGCTGTGGAACTTGCAGGTCTCGCCCCGGTAGACGATGTCTCCGGTATACTCACCATAGGGGTACACGCCGGAGAGGACATTCATCAGGGTGGATTTGCCCGCGCCGTTCTCACCGCAGATGGCCATGATCTCGCCGGGCTTGACCTTCAGGTTGACGTCGTCCAGGGCCTTCACGCCGGAGAACTCCTTGGTAATGTGATTCATTTCCAGGATGTATTCGGACATTTTCTCAACTCCTTCTTACAGACATCTCTCGCTCCCCGCCGGGACACATCTGAAAGACGGGCGGCTGGAAGGCCGCATGTCATTCAGATACGCCCCGGTTAGGAAAGGAGGGGGCGGCGGCAGACTGCCGCCGCCCCCTCGTTCGACTCGATGTTTTGCTGTGAACTTGGATTAGCCGGCCAGCTCCTCGGCGGTGTAGTAACCGCCGTCCACCAGCAGCTCCTCATAGTTGTTGACATCGACGGCCACGGGGGTGCACAGGTAGGAGGGAACCACGAGCACGCCGTTGTCGTAGGTCTCAGTGTCGTTGATCTCGGGCTCAGAGCCGGTCACCACGGCGTTGACCATGGTCACGCACTTCTCAGCCAGCAGGCGGGTGTCCTTGTAGATGGACATGGTCTGCTTGCCGGAGATGATGTTCTTGACAGCCATCAGCTCAGCGTCCTGGCCGGTGATGAGGGGCCAGTTAGCCTCGGTGTAGCCGGCGCCTTCCAGAGCGGAGCGGATGCCGTAGGAGAAGCCGTCAAAAGCGGAGCAGGCGATGTCCAGGTCTTCGTCAGCGTAGAAGCCGGACAGGTAGTTCTCACACCACTGCTGAGCAGTCTCCTGGCTCCAGCGGAGGATACAGGTCTCATCGAAGGAGGTACGGCCGGTCTTGCAGACCAGGGTGCCGTCGTCCAGGTAGGGCTGCAGGACTTCCATGATGCCCTCATACAGCAGCACGGCGTTGTTGTCGTCGGGGGAGCCCATGAAGAACTCGATGGTGTAGCTCTCGCCGGCGGCCTTGGCGCCCTCCAGATCCTTGGCATCCACGATGTAATTGGCGATGGCGGTGCCAACACCCTTGTTATCGAAGGAAGCGTAGTAGGAGACAGCGTCGGTGTCCATCAGCAGACGGTCATAGGCGATGATGGGGATACCAGCGGTCTTGGCCTGAGCCTCGACGGTGGTCAGAGCGCCGGAGTCAACCGCAGCGATGACGATGCAGTCCACCATCTGAGACACGAAGTTCTCGATCTGGGAGACCTGCTGCTGGGGATCGTCCTCAGCGTACTGGAGCAGGACCTTGTAGCCGAGGGCCTCCAGCTGGGCCTTCATGTTGTCGCCGTCCTTGATCCAGCGCTCGGAGGACTGGGTGGGCATGGCGATGGCGACGGTCTTGCCGGCGCCGGGCTGATCGGTCTCGCCGCCGGAGGTGGTCTCAGTGCCGGGGTTGGTGGAGCCGCTGGGGGTGCTGGTGCCGGATTTCTCGCCGCAGGCGGCCAGGGACATGACCATAGCCAGCGCGAGAAGCAGAGCGAAAAGTTTCTTCATTTCAATACTCTCCTTTTCCGTTTTGGTTTTGCGTTCGTGACCCGTGGGAGACCCGCGCTGCCGGGTGCCCCGTTGGGTTTCTTCGGTTGAAAGTATACCTCTCGGTTTCGGCAATGTCAATAATTTGTGCGCACGAATGCCATTTTCGTTTCTATAAACAATACAAATTTGCCATTTGGAGAAGAGTAAAAAGAATACAAACTTTTAATAACAACAAAAAAGTGATGATTATAACTGAAATATCAAATAAAGTGGAATCTATTGGAATCGTTAAAAAAATAACAACCAGTTTTTGGATGATAAATGCGTTCGTTGAAATACATAAAAGCGGGCTGACGCACTGCGCTAAGACAAACAAAATGTAAAATACGAGGGGAGATAGCTGGATATATTTTACAGAGATTGTCTGCTTGTCCGTGGGGGTTCGACACAAATCTGGGAATTTGTATCGGAAGATGAATCGAAAAAGCGGACAAAAGAGCATACAAATTTGCTGCCGTCCATTGTATTTTGGCTTGGGGTATGTTATAGTGGATGCAAGACAGTGTCCTGGAAGGAGAGATGGACATGGCAGCCAAATACCAGGAGATCGCGGAGCTCATCCGCGGGCGCATCCTCAGCGGCTATTTTGGGGAGCGCACCCTCCTGCCCACCGAGCAGGAGTTTTGTCAGGAGTTTCAGGTCAGCCGGCAGACCGTCCGGCAGGCCCTGTCCGTCCTGGTCAACCAGGGACTGATTGAGAAACGGCAGGGGAGCGGCTCTCACATCCGGGATCTGTCCCAGCCCGCCCTGCCCCCGCAGCGCTCCATCGCGGTGGTCACCACCTATATCGGAGATTACATCTTCCCCAGCATTCTGCGGGAGATCGAGACGGTGCTGGCTGCCAACAACAGCGCCCCCGTCCTCTTCGCCACTCAAAACCAGGTGGCCAACGAGCGGCGCATCCTCCAGCGGCTCATCACCCAGCCCCTGGACGGCATCCTGGTGGAGGGCACCAAGACCGCCTTGCCCAATCCCAACCTGGACCTGTACCGCAAGCTCATCGCCAAGGGCATGCCTCTCCTCTTCATGCACTGCAATTATCCCGAGCTCACCGGCACGCTCTCGGTGCTGGACGACAACTACGGCGGCGGACACCAGCTGGTGGAGTACCTCTATCGCAAGGGGCACCGCCGCATCGCCGGCATCTTCAAAAACGACGACATCCAGGGCCACCAGCGCTATGCCGGCTATGCCGCCGCCCTGCGGGAGTACGACTTGCCCATGGAGGACGGACAGATCTTCTGGTACGGCACCGAGTTCAAGGAGCGGCTGTTGGCCGGCGGCTCCACCGAGGAGCTGGAGGCGGTGCTCACCGACTGCACCGCCGTGGTGTGCTACAACGACGAGATCGCCAACCGCCTGGTCACCCAGCTGGCCAAGCGGGGGGTCAAGATGCCCGAGGAGATGGCGGTGGTCAGCTTTGACAACAGCCAGTACAGCGAGATGGCCCCTCTGCGCATCACGTCCCTGTCCCACGGACCGTATAATGTGGGGCGCATGTCCGCCGAGCTTCTGTTCCGATGGATGGAGGGACAGAGCTGCCAGCCCATGGTGTCCCCCTGGGTGCTGGTGGAAAAGGAGACCAGCTGAAAGAGAGCAAAAAACGAGCGGCGAAGCAGAGATCTCTGCTTCGCCGCTAGTTTTTTGAGACGGAAGGTCAGGCCACAATGGCGACGATGGGCGCTTTTTTCTCGTACTCCGCGATGGCTCCCTCCAGCTTCCGGAGCATCTTGTCCCGGTCGTGGGGGAGAATACCGCGCACCCGAAAAGCGATACAGTCGTGGAACCCGTCGTAGGAGAGCTCGTCTGTCTGCAAAAGATTCAGAAGCTGGTACTCCTCCTGGAGATTTTCCAGCTCGTCCGCGGGAATAAACTTCCCCGCCAGAATGTCCTGATACAGGGGGGCGCGGCGGTGGAGGAAGAGGGAAAAGTTGACGATTCGGTCCGGTTTGGTGCGGTTGTAGAACTCCGCCAGGGCCTGCGCGTTTTCCAGGCCCCGGCCTTTTCCGGCGATCCCTGTCATCATATGCGCGCCGTAGCTCATCCCGGCCTGGTGGAGCTTGTCGATGGCCTCGGAGGCCTGCGCCATGGTCTGGCCCTTGTGCATCTGGGCGAGCACATCGTCCAGGGCGCACTCGATGCCCAGATACAAGGTCCGTACCCCGGCGGCGGACAGCGCCTCCAGCTCCCGGGCGGGCTTGCGGAGGATGTCGTGGACGGTGGCGTCCATGTGGACCCGCTCACAGGCGGGGAGGTAGCGGTGGACCAGCTCGAGGATGGTGAGCATCCGCTCGGTGGAGACCGAGAAGGCGTTCCCGTCCCCCAAAAACACCTGCTTGGGATTTCCGCCGATGGAACTAACCCGGCGCAGCTCCGCTTCGATCTGTTCCAAGGGGAGCTCCCGGTAGGTCAGGTGCTTGAAGAGCATGCAGAACCGGCATTGGTTGTAGGAACACCCCACCGAGATGGGGAGCATGTAGGAGGCCCGCTCCATAGGACCGCGGCAGATCTGACCTTCATATTCCATATGACTCCCTCCTGTAAGGCTCTGGTATCGGTTTGTCTAAGTCCATTATAGCAGGAACGGGGGAATTTGCAAACGCCGGGGATATTTGAAAAAAGCGGGAGTGGCACGATGAAAATCGTGCCACTCCCGATAAAAGGTGCGCTTATGTCCGAATGCCGGAGGGATTAGAAATCCACGTCCTTGTCGTAGTACACGGCCAGCAGCAGTTTCTCCATGTCCTCCTGGCTGGGCTGGCGGGGGTTGGAGCCGGTGCAGGCGTCGCCGATGGCATTGGTGGCCACCTCGGACAGCTTGTCGTTGAACTCCTTCTCGTCAATGATGCTCTGCTCGGCGATGACGCCGCCGGGGCCGTAGTTCTGAATGGACAGGGGGATGTCCAGCTGGCGGTTCATCTCCCGCAGCTCGGCCACCAGAGCGGCCACCAGCTCCTGGGTGGTCTCGCCCTTCAGGTGCAGGAAGCGGGCGATGTCGGCATAGCGCTCGGCGGCGCTCTCCACCTTGGCGTTGTACTGGATGACCTTGGGCAGGTACATGGCGTTGGCGGCGCCGTGGATGATATGTCCGCCGGTGAAGGCCGCGCCGGTCTTGTGGGCCATGGAGTGCACGATACCCAGCAGCGCGTTGGAGAAGGCCATGCCGGCCAGGCACTGGGCGTTGTGCATGCGGTCCCGGGCCTCCATGTCGCCGTCGTAGGACTTCTTCAGATCGCGGTGGATCATCTTGATGGCGTGGAGGGCCAGGGCGTCGGTGTAGTCGCAGTGCAGGGTGGACACATAGGCCTCGATGGCGTGGGTCATGGCGTCCATACCGGTGTGGGCGGTCAGCTTGGGGGGCATCTTCTCGGCCAGGTCGGAATCCACGATGGCCACATCGGGGGTGATGTTGAAGTCGGCCAGGGGGTACTTGATGCCCTTGTGGTAGTCGGTGATGACGGCGAAGGCGGTCACCTCAGTGGCGGTGCCGGAGGTGGAGGGAATGGCGCAGAAGTGGGCCTTGGTGCGCAGCTTGGGGAAGCTGAAGGGGGTAATGAGCTGCTCAAAGGTGCAGTCGGGATACTCATAGAAGGCCCACATGGCCTTGGCCGCGTCGATGGGGGAGCCGCCGCCCATGGCGACAATCCAGTCGGGGCCGAACTCGCGCATGACCTTGGCGCCGTTCATCACGGTCTCAACGGAGGGATCGGGCTCGACACCCTCGATGACGCGCACTTCCATGCCGGCCTCCTCCAGATAGCCCTTGGCGCGGTCCAGGAAGCCGAAGCGCTTCATGCTGCCGCCGCCCACCACCAGGACGGCCTTGGTGCCGGTCAGGTTCTTCAGCTCTTCCAGAGAGCCTTTGCCGTGGTAGAGATCACGAGGCAGGGTAAAACGTCCCATAGTTGATTCCTCCTATAAAGTAAATAGATTACACGGTGAGAGAGAGGGAAGATCCCCCACTTTCATCATTCAAACTATACCGGCTTTTGTGCAAAAAGTCAATAGAACGGGAATGGGGGATTTTGTGGAAATCTAGGGGCGAAATCCTGCATAAAGTGGGGATACTGTCTCTTATACACATCT
>DYBS01000048.1:11769-12545 GCA_019418525.1 Clostridiales bacterium | reverse complement strand
ACAGGAGTGAGGGCACGCCCCACCACAAGGAGAGCCTCATCAGCGTCAACCTCAACAAGCTGGACGAGCTGGCCGCGGTGGTGGGAGAGATCGTCATCACCGAGTCCATGGTCACCTCTTCCCCCGATCTGAAGGGACTCAAGCTGGACGCCTTCACCAAGTCCGCCCGCCAGCTGCGCAAGCTCACTGACGAGCTGCAGGACGTGTCCATGTCCCTGCGCATGGTGCCGGTGTCGGGCACGTTCCAGAAGATGAACCGCATCGTCCGGGACATGTGCAAAAAGCTGGGCAAGCAGGCCCGCCTCACCCTGGTGGGCGAGGACACCGAGGTGGACAAGACCATCGTGGACAGCATCGGCGACCCCATCATGCACATCGTGCGCAACTCTATGGACCACGGCATTGAGGAGACCGCCGAAGAGCGCATCGCCGCCGGCAAGGACCCGGTGGGTGAGATCATCCTCTCCGCCCGCCACACCGGCAGCGAGGTCATCATCGAGATCACCGACGACGGGCAGGGCGTCAATTATGACGCAGTCCTGAATAAGGCCATCCGCAACGGTCTGGCTCAGCCCGATGTGGAGTACTCCCACCGGGACATCCTCAACTTCCTCATGGCCCCCGGTTTCTCCACCAACACCCAGGTCACCGAGTTCTCCGGCCGTGGCGTGGGCATGGACGTGGTGAAGAAGAATGTGGAGGAAGTGGGCGGCACGGTGTTTATCACCAGTGAGCCCGGAAAGGGCATGACCACCACTCTGAAGATCCCCCTGACC
>DYBS01000048.1:9564-11759 GCA_019418525.1 Clostridiales bacterium | reverse complement strand
CCATGGCCATCATGGACGGCATGGAGGTGTCGGTGGGCGGCTCCATCTTCACCATCCCCATCCACAACATCCGCCAGTCCTTCCGCATCTCCGACCAGGATCTGATCCGGGACGCCGCCGGCGGCGAGATGTTCAAGTGCATGGGCAATTTCTACCCCGTGATCCGGATGCGGGACCTTTACCGCATGGACGCCGGCGCCACCGATATCGGGGACGGTATTCTCATCTGGCTGGATGCCGGAGAGCACGCCTACTGTCTGTTCGTGGATGAGCTCCTGGGCGAGCAGCAGGTGGTGGTAAAGCCCTTGCCGTCTTACCTCAACCGCTTCAACATCAAGTCCAGCGGCATCGCTGGCTGCACCATTCTGGGTGACGGAAATATCAGTATCATTCTGGACGTGTCCAACCTATACACCTACGCCCAGTGAAAGGAGAGAAAAATATGACCCAAGAGGACATTTTCCTTCAGACGGGCGGTGTCGATCCGGAGGCGGACAGCGCTCCGGTGGTACAGACCGAGAAATATCTGCTCTTTCTGTCGGACGGGCTGCTGTTCGGTGTTCCGGCGGAGGCGGTGGTGGAGATCATCACCGGCCACACCATCACTCGGCTGCCTCTGGTCCCCAACTACATCCGGGGCATCATCAACCTGCGCGGACAGATCATCCCCATCGTGGACATTCGATCTCTGCTGGACCATGGCAGCTGTGAGAGCAACTGTATGATGATTCTCCAGTCCAACGGTACTCAGGTGGGTATCCTGGTGGATCAGGTACAGAAAATGGTGGACATCGACACCTCTGCTCTACTGCCCGTTCCGCCCCGCAGCTCCAAGGAGTTGGTGTGCGGCATGTACTCCCTGGAGGAAGGCCAGACCATGCTGGTCTTTGACTGTCAGCGGCTAATGGAGCACACATAAGGAAGTGAACCGACATGGATATGATGTTCCATAGTCTGACCATCAGCGACGCCGACTTCCGGCGTTTGGTGGAGTTCATTCAGAAACATTACGGCATCGACCTGAGCAACAAGCGCCAGCTGATCACCAGCCGTCTGTCCCAGGCCCTGAAGTCCCGGGGCTACAAGGATTTCAACTCCTTTCTGGAGCATCTCTTCACCAAGCAGGATCCCCAGGACCTGGAGCTGGTACTCAACAAGCTGACCACGAATTATACCTATTTTCTCCGAGAAACGGACCACTTCACCTTTTTCCAGAATACGGTGCTGCCCGAGCTGGAGCAGCGCCACAGCCGGGACAAGGTGCTCTCCATCTGGAGCGCCGGATGCTCCAGCGGTGAGGAACCCTACACCCTCTCCATGTACCTCAAGGAGTACTTTGGGCCCCGCTCCAACCAGTGGGATACCCGGGTCCTGGCCACCGATATCTCCCAGCAGGCTCTGGCCAAGGCCAAGGCGGCGGTCTATCAGCCTCCGGCGGACATGCCGATGTCCTGGCTCCACCGCTACTTCATCCACGACCCCAAGGACGGGACAAAATACACCGTGGCCCCCATCATACGGAACAACGTGATTTTCCGCACGTTCAACCTGATGGACCCCATCCGGTTCCGGCTGAAGTTCGATGTGATCTTCTGTCGTAATGTGATGATCTATTTTGATTCGAGCACTCGGGACGCGCTGGTCCGGCGTTTCTACGACGCCATGAACCCTAACGCTTACTTGTTTATCAGTCACTCGGAGTCTCTGGGACAGACCCCTCTGTTCCAGATGGTGGCTCCGGCCGTCTACCGTAAGAAAAGCCCCCCGACCCGCTCATAGGAAGGAGCCAACCAAATGATATCCTCTCCGCATAAGATCCGGGTACTGGTGGTGGACGACTCAGCCGTAGCACGCACCTTCCTGATCCAGGGCCTGGCCGCATTCCCCCGTATCGAAGTGGTGGGCTATGCCATCAACGCCCTGGACGCCAAAGCCAAGATCCTCCGCCTCAAGCCCGACGTAATGACCCTGGATGTAGAGATGCCCGGCACCAACGGTATCGACTTCCTGGCCCAGCTTTTGCCGGAGCATCCCCTGCCGGTGATCCTGGTGTCCAGCTTGAATCTGCGGGTGTTTGACGCGCTGGCGGCCGGCGCGGTGGACTTTGTCCGCAAGCCCGACGGCACCGAAAGCCGGGATTCCTTCTTCCGCTCCCTTTCCCAGAAGATCGTAGTGGCCTCCTGCGCCAAGGTGGT
>DYBS01000048.1:0-9554 GCA_019418525.1 Clostridiales bacterium | reverse complement strand
CCCCCGCCGCTCTGGGGCGCAGCACGGGCGTAGACCTGGATCAGACTATCATCGGTCTGGGCGCCTCCACCGGCGGCACTGAGGCCACACTGGAGGTGCTCAAACGCCTGCCCGCCGATATCCCCGGCATGGTCATCGTCCAGCACATGCCCCCTGGGTTCACCGCCATGTATGCCCAGCGGCTGAACAAGCTGTGCGCCATGGAAGTGCGGGAGGCCAAAAACGGCGATCAGATCCACCGGGGTCTGGCGCTGGTCGCCCCCGCCGACCTTCAGGCCAAGGTCGTGCGCATGGGAAGCCGCTATACCCTCTCCTGCCTGCCGGGTGAGAAGGTCAGCGGACACCGCCCCTCGGTGGACGCGCTGTTCACCTCCATGGCCGCCCAGGTCAAGTGCCACATGGTGGGCATCATCATGACCGGTATGGGCCGGGACGGGGCCAGCGGACTTCTGGAGATGCGCAAGGTCGGAGCCTACACCATCGGACAGGACAAGGACTCCTGTGTGGTGTACGGCATGCCCTGCGTAGCCCATGAGATCGGCGCGGTGACCATCCAGGCCTCCTGCGACAATATCGCCGCTGTACTGATGCAGCACCTGAAAACTGGAAAATAAAAAATGGGAGTTCACGGCAAATGCTGTGAACTCCCATTTTTTATTTCAGTCTGGAAGAGACTTCTTCCGCAGCAGCAGTTCCATGGAGCCGTTGTAACGATTGCTTACGCTGTATTCCAGCAGTTCAAACCCGACCTGCTCCAGGAGCGGCATCAGCCCCTTCCGGGAGAAGTAGGAGATATGGTACGGCTCCATCCACATGGGGTCAAACGCCTTCATCATCTTGGTGAAGCTGCTCTCAAAGTTAGGGGTGGACAGCCAGAGGACTCCGCCGTCTCGCAGCAGCGCGTAAGCCTTCCTCAAACCGTCCATGGGGCGCTGGAGATGCTCGATCACATCTCCCATGGTGATGATATCCACCTTCCGGTCTTCCTCCAGATGGAGGAAATCTCCACAGATCACCGGCAGTCCCAGAAGATCCGCCGTCTCCTGGGCCTCGGCTTCGATCAGCTCCACTGCGGACACATCATATCCCATCTCCTGAGCCACGGCGATCAGATGCCCCTGGCCCACGCCCACCTCCAGCAGGGTCCTGCCATCTGTGTAGCTCCGGATCTTATTGAGGATATCGCTCCAAACACGGAGGCTGGCTGCCCGGACCTCACGGGTCACCATATGGTCGGGCGTGGGCTGAAGCACCTTGGGCTTGGCCCCCAGCTTTAAAAATTCCGTGGGGAAATACCGGGTATACAGATTTCCGCACTGCTCGCAGCGCATCCACATTTTTACCGGCAGAAACAGTGTGTCAAAGTTGCCCATGCGCCCAGACAGAGCCGTCAGGTAGGGCTCTCCAGTGCCGCTGCAGATGGGGCAGTGCTTCAACTCCGTCTGGGGATGGAGTCCCGGGCGGTAGGGCTCACCAGCCCAGTGGGGGAAGATCTTCTTCTGTTCCTCCGGCGGCATGGCGTCCAGCACCTGGCTCATCAGCTCCCAGGAAAATTCCGGTGCCCAGGTGCTGCACCGCTGTCCCAGGTCCAGCAGCATGCACCGCTTGTCGGTGGGCGAAACTGGTATTTGATTCAGGATCCAGTGGGCGAGAAACTGGGCGTTTTCCTGGGAAAACTGCCGTTCTTCCCGCAGATTCTTCTGGAATTGTACCGCCAGACAAGGGCCCATGCCGCGCACAAACCAGTCCTCCACAAACTGGACAAGCTGCCCACCATCCAGTGCGGACAGGGAATCCAGCTCTACCGGGACAGGAGCTTCCTCAGGGCAGAGCTGCTCCGCGGCGGCTTCCACCGCCCGGATCCCGGCGGCGATATTCTCTTTCATGTTGGGCAGGGAGGCGGGCTCCTCCGCCCCGTGGGACGCGGCCTCCCGGATCGTGTTGCAGAGTTCAAAGAGCCGGGGAATGGTTTGCGTCAGAATCTTCAAATTGATCGCCATGATCTTTCCTCACATTTCTCAGTCGGGGATTCCCAGCAAGGTGATCTCGCTGGGCCAGAGATCACCGCCGTGGTAGCGCAGATAGAACCGGTAGCCGGGGGCCATTTTCTCCACTATCCGGGGCAGCTTCCACAGGTCCTCAAAGTTATGGTACACCGACAAGGCCAGCTTGGGCCGGTCCTCCCGGATGTGGCGGGCACAGCCCGCCAGCGCGCTCTGCTCCGCGCCCTCAATGTCCATTTTGATGAGGGTCAGGGGCTCGGTGATGTCATCGTCCAAAGCCACGATCTCCACCGTCTCGGTGGAAGTTCCCTCCCCGGCAGACAGGGTATTGGCAGAGGCATCTGCTCCGACATCCAGCGCCATGGTACCCGGTCCGTCGCCCGCGCCCTTCCGGCGCAGCACCACCCGGGGATAGGCTTCCGTGACTTTCGTCAGCGTCTCAAAGCTGTTCTTGGTGATTTCATAGCAGTAGTAGCGGCGATAGGCCATACTGCCGTAGTTCTTTACATAGGAGAGGAAGGTGTCTCCGGTATAGGCACCCAGGTCAGCCACCACCTCATTCTCGTCACAGTAAAGCAAAGAACGGTCAAAGTAATCGTCGTATTGGCGTTCTTTTACCGCTTTCAGGGGCTCTAGCTCAAAGAACCGCCAGGAGCGCACCACAGCGGTCAGGATGCGGCGGGATTGCTCATCTCCCAGGCGGTCAAAGAGCCAGCGGAAATCTGTCCCGTGGGCGCTGAGTGCGGCGGAGAGGTTGTTCACCACTTCGTCCTCAGTCTTGCCCCACATGGGATATTTCTCCCAATATTTCAACCGCTCCTCTGCATTTTTCTCCCCGTTACGGGCCATATTTTCCCGGATCGATGCGGTGATCTCCTCCCAGTTTCCCGCCAGGGCCTCTTCCAGCGCCGTGGGAGAAACCGGAGTGTTATCTAACGTCTGTGGCACAGCCACAGACGTTACCTGCTGTACCAGCAGGTGCGCCACTTTTTGGTAGGCGGGGCTCTGCTTCAGTGCTGCCACCGCCGGGTCATCCGGGGCATACTGGGCCAGAATCGACTGCACCTGTCCGGCCAGCTCTTCCAGCTGACGTTGAGCGGCGGTTTTCGGCTTGTGCTCCAGCAGAAAATCCACCATATTCTTCATGGCGGGGGCGGCGTCCAGACCGGCCTTCAGGCCCCGGACATAGCCCAGCTCGTCCCCCTGCTCCCAAGCGTCCAGCGCCTGCCGGACATGCCAGGCATAGCGCTGCATGCCGGGAAGGACTTGGATATCCTCCTCGTTGAGCAGTTCCGGGTTGTAGATATTGTCCAAATAGGTGGCGGAAAGCCCGGCGTAAAGGGCACACAGGCCCTCGCCTACCGCTTCCTCTCCCTTCCAGTTCCAGGCCCGCAGAGCAGCGGTGACTAGGTCCAACTGCCAGGTCAGCTCCCCGGGGGTCTCGGGAGGCGCGCTGTGAGTCAGCCAATCCAGCGCCGTCCGGGGAAGGACCGGTTTTCGAGCCAGAGCTGTGGCCAGCTGGGCCATTTTCTCCGAGGGCTGCTGATAAAATGCGGCAGGCAGGGGCAGACGCAGCTCCATGGTGTGGAGATAGGCCTCCGGGAACATCTGAGTCCACTCTGTGACTCCCTCCCACTCCTGAGCAATCGCCTCAGGGGCATCGGAGCGCAGGATGCGGGCTGACTTCCCCGGGGTCCGCTCCCCCATATCCAGGAGCTGTTCCAGCGCCTCCCGGCCATGCTTCTGCCAGTACTCCTTGAACATGGCAGCCAGATCATCCGCCCACTCCCGACAGGCCTGGTACTTTTTCCCGCTCTCCCCATGGGCCAGGTCGGAAGCGGCCCGATCCCAGACCGCCCGCAGGAAGGGGGATGCCTGCTTCAAATGAGGCCAGAATTCTAGGACCTTCAGCACCAGGACCCCTATCTGGGCCGGCTTCATCTCCAACAATTTGGTGTCCCGCAAAAGCTGGTCTACCTCTTCAAACCGCTCCAGCTTACACAGGCAGTGGAACCGCATGGCACAGGCTCTCTGCCGAACAGAGGGAAAGGCAAATTTATACATGGCTGACAGCCGGTCCAGATGAGCCAGGTCCGCCCCGCTGTCCACGTCCGCCAGGCCCTCCTCGTAGCTTCTGAGATGCGCCAGTGCCTCCTCATACCGCTTTTTTTGATATTCTAGAGAGGCGTACAGATACTCCCCGTCCACTCGGTAGAGAGCAGAATCCGGCATCTGCATCCTCCACTCCTCCAAGCAGTCTTTCAGGCTATCCAGATCCTTTTCTCCATGGTAAAATATGGAGCATGTTTGGTAAATAGCGGCATGGAAAGGCGTTACAGCCTGCTTCCTGGCGGTCTCCATGCTCATGCGGACGAATTTGTGGCATTCTGCTTTGTCTTCTGCGGAATCCATACAGTGCTTGAGAGTACGCAGATTATCCGGTTCCTTTGCCAGCTCCTCCCGCAGCAGAACCATATTTCGCTTTTGCTTGGCGACAATAGCCCCCGGCGTCATTTCCAGATAGCCGTCGTGGTTCAGAATCACCTTGGACAGGGCGGTGGTGCTGGAAAACGGGCGGTCCGTATAACTCAGATATTCGTGGATGGGATCAAAATAACGCAGCTTTCCTCCCCGTCTCCGGCCCATGCGGGCGGCAAAAAAGTCGGTATACTCTTCAAGATCCTTGTCCATAAAGTTGCGCTGGATGATCCGGGCCTCATCACTGTGCCGAGCCTCATCATTGTGGAGGAACGTCACCAGTTGGGAAAAATCCTCGTCCAGCCACTCGTCCGTATCCACGGTCAGGTACCACTTGCCGGTACACTGATCCAGCACCGCGTTGCGGGCAGCGGCGAAGTCGTTGATCCACGGGAAGTCGATCAAAATATCGGCATACCGCTCCGCCACCGCCCGGCTGCCATCGGTGGAGCCAGTGTCCGCCATCACCAGCTGGCAGGGGATCGCTTCCCGCAGAGGTACTAACGACTTAAGGCACCGCTCAATACAGCGGATATCGTTTCTGAATATGATGCCGATAGACAGGAGAGTATTTTCCATAGGGGACACATCCTTTTCTTCGTCCCGGCGGGACAGATATGTAGTCTTCTGGGATCTCGTCTTTTCACCCCAACTGGAGGTAAAAAGACCAGATACCAGCCTAAAAAAGGGGGGCGGCCCATGGGGCCGCCCCCTGCTCGGGTTGGCTGGGAACAACGTCCTCGCTCGCCGGGATTACTGCAGCAGCTGCAGCACGCCCTGGGGCACGGAGTTGGCCTGGGCCAGCATGGCCTGGGCGGACTGGATCAGGATGTTGTTCTTGGTGTAGGCCATCATCTCGTCGGCCACGTCGGTGTCGCGGATGGTGGACTCGGCGTCCTGGATGTTCTCCTGCATGACGGACAGGTTGTTGATGGTGTGGTCCAGACGGTTCTGGGTAGCGCCCAGGCCGCCGCGGACGTCGGAGACGTAGTTGATGGCATTCTTGATGGTGTCCAGGGCCGCCTTGGCGCCCTCCTGGGTCCCGATGTCGATGCCGTCAATGCCCAGCGAGGTGGTGTGGCAGTCGCTGATAGACACGGTCAGCTGGTTGTAGCTGTCGCTGGTGTCGCCGATCTGCAGGGTCAGGCCGCCCTTGGAATCAGAGCCGGCAGCAGCGATGTCAATGGTGGTATTGGTAGTCCCGTTCACAGAGGCGTCCACGCCGTAATCCTTCAGCTGCTGAGCGATAGAAGCCACATCGTCCGCAGCCAAAGTACCAGTGGTCTTGTCCAGATAGATGGCCTTGTTGCCCTCCTGGGCCTTCTGGCCGCGGGACACCACCTCATAGGTCTGACCGTCCACAGAGAAGGTCAACTTGTCGGTGACATTCTTGCCATTGAAGGCGAGGCCATATACATTATCCTTACCTGCGGTGACAGCACCCGTGGTGGTCGCCACAGTCTTATCCGTACTGTCCTTCACCGTAAAGCCGAAGATCTGGGTCTCGTTGGCACCCACATCGTTGGCCTTGATCGTGACCTTGCCGCTGCTATCGCTAACAGTGTAGCCGTCGCCGAAGACGCTCTTGAGGGCCTCCGCAGCAGCACTAGCCATATCAGCAGCCGTCTCTTTGCCCGCGAAGGTCACGGTGGCAGTCTGGGCATTTCCGTTCTTATCCAGGTACTTGATCTCCATAGAGAGCGTAGTACCGTCAGTCACGGTGCCAGTGAAGGTCAGATCCTGGCTAAAGGCCGCGCCGCCGGCGGCGGTCACAGCAGCACTGGTGTTAAGGCCCGTCACAGAGGTAGCGCCCTCAGCGGCGGTCAGGGAGCCGTCCAGCAGGTTGATGCCGTTGAAGTTGGAGCTGTCGGCGATACGGTTGATCTCGCTCTTCAGCTGGGAGACTTCCTTCTGCAGCTGGGCGCGGTCGGTCTCGTTCTCGTAGGTGCCGTTGGCGGACTGCTCGGCCAGGGAGTACATGCGGTTGAGCATGTCGTGGACCTCGGTCAGAGCGCCCTCAGCGGTCTGCACCAGGGAGATGCCGTCCTTGGCGTTGCTCTGGGCGCCCTCCAGGCCGGTGATCTGGGCGCGCATCTTCTCGCTGATGGCCAGGCCAGCGGCGTCATCGCCGGCGCGGTTGATCTTATAGCCGGAAGACAGCTTCTCCAGGTTCTTGCTCAGAGCGCTGGTGTTGTTGGAATAGTTGCGGTAGGCGTTCATCGCCATGATGTTGTGCTGAATACGCATAATTGGTTTCCTCCTTGAAAACTGGGTCAGGGCAAGTTCCTTCTCGCCCGCCTGTATCCGGGCCCGGGTACTCCGCAGGCCTTTACGGAGCGCCGGACCGCGCTTGGGGGAGAGAGGGCCGCGGCCCCAACTCCCTTCACTGCTGTTTTCGTCCACTTTCCGGGAAAGTTAAGTCCCCTGGCAAAAATTTTTCAAAAAAATTTCCCCTCCTCCCGCAGGGGGGGAGAAGGGGATGCTTTAAAGTACGTGCCGGGGCGCTTCCATCACCGTTTTGCAGGCCTGGATGACCTGGGCAATGACCTGGGATTCAAATTTGGCCCGGTACAGGCTAATCATGGGGGTGGCGGCGCTCCCCGCCAGCACCACGTATTTGGGCGGCAGCTTAGTCAGCGCCAGCGCCCGGACATCGGCCAGACAGCGGGGACAGGTGCATAGGCCGAACATGCGGACGTACCGCTCAATGCGCTCGTCCACCAGCAGCTCCATCACGTTGACACACACCGCCCCGTCTGGCAGACGGGTCTCTCGGGGTGCAAAGGGCGTTTCAAGCGCGGGGGCCGGTTCCGGCTCGGGGTCTGGGCTGGACTCCACGTCCGGGACAGGCTCCGGCTCGGGGTCTGGTTCGGGTTCCGGTTCTGGTTCAGACTGCGGAGCTGCCATGCTGTGGAGCAGCTGTTCGATCTCCTCCTGGCTCATCTTTCCACCGCCCGTGGCAGGGGCCGGAGCGGGCTCGGGTTCCGGCTCAGGCTCGGGTGCGGGGGGCTCCTCCCCGCTCTGGGCCAGCTCCTCCTCCAGTGACTGGGTCAGCGCATCCCGAATGGTCTGGGACAGCGCCTCGTGGTTAGTGCGGGCCACCTGCAGAATAGGGGCGGCCAGCCGCTGCTCCCCCTCCCGGTGGACTGTCGGTGCCTCCGGCACGGAGACTGGGGCCGAGACCGGCTGCTCCTCCGCCGCTGGGGCACTCTCCGGCGCGGGGGCGGGAGTGGCGGCTGCGTGAGTCTCCTCCTCCCGGGTTCCCCCCGAGAGCAGGTTGAGCACATGGTCTGTCTTACTGCTGCGGCTGCCCTTTCTGCCCGCCATCAGCGCCGCCCTCCTCTCTCAACTCGGGGAAAGCGCTCCCCCGCCACCTCATCGCACAGTTGCTCAAAATCCTGAGTAGGCTTGGACGATGGGGCGTAGTCCACGACGCTCATGCCGTGAGCCGGGGCCTCCGCCGCCGAGACGCTGCTGCGGATCTTGGCGGAAAAGACCACCGTATTGAGCTGCTGGGCGATCTGCCCCGCCAGCTCCAGCACCTCCCGGTTCAGGTTGAAACGGGCGTTGTACCGGTTGAGCAGGATGCCCAGCACCTCCAGATGAGGATTATAGTAATCGCGCACGCTCTCAATGGTCTCTTTGATCTGGGACACGCCCAGCAGGCTGAGCACCTCCGGCGCCATGGGGATGATCAGCTGGTCCGACGCCACATAGGCGTTGACCGTCAGCAGGTTCAGCGCAGGGGGCGTATCCACAATGATGTAGTCGTAATCCTGATCCACCTTGGACAGGGCCGTTTTCAGCAAAAACTCCCGCCCAGGCCGGTTGAACTCCAGCTCCGCCCCCGACAGCAGAATGTTGGAGGGCAACAGATCACAGGTGTCAGTGTGGGCAATGGCGGCCTGCGGCTCCACCGCGCCCCGGAACACGTCGTATATCGTCACGCACCGCTCGATATCCAGGCCCAGACTGAACCCCAGGCTGCCCTGTGGGTCCAGGTCCACGCCCAGCACGCGGGCGCCCCGGCGGTTCAGACTGGCCAGCAGTGCGGCCGCGGTGGTGGTCTTTCCAACGCCGCCCTTCTGGTTGGTGACAGCGATCCTCGAAGCAGACATACCCATACCCTCCATTCCGCCCGGCAGCACCCCGCTCCCGGGTGCGCAGAAAAAATACGAAAAACCTCTTAATCTTTCGCCGCAGCGGACGATATAAATGTTGAGAGAACATGCGAGCACGTTCCAGACCATTGTACTCAACCGGTCGATTCTTGTCAATATGGCACAAATCCGGCACAGTGTCCCCAGATCCAGTTCTCTTTTTTCAATTTTTAGAAAAGGGAGTGTGAAAGTATGGCATCCATCAGCAGCCTGTCCGGCTCCAGTTCCTCCTCCAGCAGCATCTACGGCAACCGAACGTATAACATCATCTCCGGTCTTGCCAGCGGTCTGGACACGGAAGAGCTGATTTCGGGCGTAGTACAGAGCTATCAGCAAAAGATCCAGAGCCTCCAGAAACAAAATACCACGCTTCAGTGGCAGCAGGAGGCTTATCAGAGCATCTCCGACAAATTGGTGGAATTTTACCGGAATTACTCCTCCTATGTCTATTCCGACACCAATCTGGCCAGCTCCAGCTTCTTCAGCAGCGCTGTGAGCACCACCGCCAACGGCACCTATGGCAATCTGATCTCCGCCTCCGGCAAGACCAGCAGCGATGTGATCATCAACGCCGTCAACCGCCTGGCCACTGCCGCCCGGTACACCGTTGAGGCCAGCGGTCTTAACAAAAACCTCAGCGCCAACGCCTCCGGACAGGCGGTGATCACCGGCAGCGCTATGAGTGATCTGGCCGGAAAAGATGAGTTCAGTAAGCTGTCTGGCTCCCTCACCCTCAACTATGGCGACCGCACGGTTTCCATCGACTTTGGTGAGCGGGAGCTGTTTGTAAAAGAGGACGGCACCTTTGATTCCTCCGCCTTCCAAAACGCCATTGTGGAAAAGCTCAACAAGCAGCAGATCTCCACCAGCTCCGGCTCCGTGGTGAAGGCCGATACCCTGATCGGCGTGTCGG
>DYBS01000047.1:1118-12573 GCA_019418525.1 Clostridiales bacterium | reverse complement strand
GATATACACTGACCAGTGAGTTGGTGGTACCTAAATCAATCCCAATGACCGCCATAGATCTCTGGCCTCCTTTTGTATTATTTCATGTTGTATAGCACAAGACTATGAATAAATCGATTTCCACCCAGTCCGACGGCGGTTCGGTTTTGCTGGAGGCCCTGCCCCCATTGCGGAACCGCGGCAGCTTTTGTAACTTGATTGTTGCATGTATACCTTCTCTGTCATAAGGACCCGTGGCTCGGGACAGCATTGTTGTATCTATTTTGTTCTGCGTCAATGTCTAAATTTTATAATTACGTCCTCTTTAAAAAGGAAATAGGCGGGAAATGTGCAGTATATCCCGTTGTATTGTTTCTCTTCTACCCATATAGTCACCATCATTATTTTATCTTTATATTATCTTCCGTTTTCGCTTTTGAAGCCAAGTCTGATTTTTTCTTCCTGATTCGACAAATCAAATAGATCATGAAATAAACCGCTGTAGGAATATTTCCTTTCCTCATCAAAAGCAAAACAGTCGAAACATCAGGTGCCATCGTACACAATAACAAAATAAAACCAAATATGAACCCCGGCAAAATCAACCCTGCCCACGGATTTTTCATTCTGCTCAGAAATATCTGCAAAACAATTGTCCCAATAAGCAGCAAAATCATCATGCCGATGGCAACCCATATGAAAGCTGAAAGAAGTCCTATCGACAAAAATGCCATTCATTCTCCCCCTTTTCCACTTCATCAATTTTATTTGTTGAACAACACAATCACATAGTCTTTTGCCTTTTCCTAAAAAAACAGGCTTTTCGTAAACGAGCGAGGGGATCCGGCCGCGATCTCATAGCTGCTGCCTTGGTCTATCCAACCATAAAATATTTCTAACGCTTCATACTTAGCTCGGTAATCACTTATTGACTCCACTTCTTCGCCCCCTCGCTTTCCCTCTCCAAGTGTTCAGCACTCATTATAGCAGAAATCTTTACTTCCACAATATTTCCTGGCCTCACTATCATGTGATTACATTTTCCGCCATAGAGCCGCTCGGAGCTGGAAGAAGTGAACTGGAGCAAAGCCAGCTGAAAGCCCCCTTTGAAAGCACCGTATAAAATCAGAGGCTCGCGGACTCCTGCCTAAAATTGCTTAAAAAAGCCGAGACAGACCACTACAAGGCGGCCCGTCTCGGCTTTTCTCAGCTCTGCGCAGTTTCCTGTGGGATTGTTCACGAGCCCTTCCCGCTGTTGAACAGGGGTGCGAGCACATCGGCATAGGTTTCAAAAATGTCCAACAGATAGCTGTCCCAGTGCCGGGCGTCCTGCTCGCTGGTCCCGAATACATAGTCCTCCTGACCATAGTCGATGACATCGAAGCCGGGCATGGCCTTACTGGCTCCAGCGGTACGATAGGCGGCCGCATCGGCCAGAGAGAAGGAGATCTGCCCGTCCGTCAGGCTGACCCAGTTTGTGAGGTCCTTACCGGTGGCCTCAGCGGCTGTACCGTTGGTGGTCTGAGGCTCTGCCGCCGCTTTGGTTATGGCAGCGGCGCCGTCCACATACTCCCCGTACATCTGATCCACATAGAGGCTGAAGGAGTCGCCTAGTACCTCGGAGGGCACATGGCCGCCGTCCCACTGCCATTCGATCTCCGTGTCAACGCCGGAATTCAGCAGGGCGATTTGCAGGTTCAGCGAGTCGAACATCGAGATGTCCCCCTCTGCCGCGCCGCACAGGATCTTCACCCAAGTGGGGTTCTCAGTTCCCTCCGCGCCGATATAGTTCAGGGGGTTATAGAGCTCTACCAGATTGTTGCCGTATTTGTCCCCGGACTGGATGCTCTCAATATCGGCGCGATAGGCCTCCACCATCTCCTCATAGGTGGCATAGTTGTTGGAGTCTACCGTGCTGCCCGTGGCCTGAGTGGTGCCCGCATCAGGGGTGCCCACGATCATCCCGCCACCGCCGGCGCCCTTGTCAAACGGAATGTCTCCGGGCAGCTGGCCGTCCTCCAGCCCCTCCGGGCGCTGGCCCATGCCGCCGCCCATTATGCCGCCGGAAGCGCCTTTGGCATAGCGGCCCTCCAGAAAAGCCTCCGCTTTGTCCTCTGTTGTCATGGCGGCCACTGCTTCGTCGCTGAGGGGATTACCGTCCGCGTCAAACCAGGTCCAGTCAGAGGTGTAGTCCAAGTTATCCACATACCACTGGAGATTTTGCGTGAACTCCGCCAGATACAGGTCCAGATAGGTACCGTGGTAGCCGTTGGTCTCGGGGTAAGCGTCGGGGTCGTATTCGATGGTGAGGGAAATGGTATCCTCTAGATCGCCGTCCCCGTTCAGGTCAAAGCCCACGTCGCTCTCCTGAACAGACAGGTCCTGCTCATTGATATACTCCATATAGGCATTTGACAGATACTGCGCCAGCTGGGCCTGGAACTCGGTGGAAAAGTCATAGCCGGCGTCCAGCGTGTACTCAAAGGCCAGCGCCATGTCCGCCTCAGCCAGAGGCGTGATGGCGCTGTACGCGATACAGCCCCAGGCACCGTCGGAGATCTCATAGTCCTCCCCGTCGACGGTGACGGCAGTGGAGTAGCCTCCGTCCTCCGTGTAGTAGACTCCCACAGCCCCCGCCTCAATCTGGTAGTCGTAGAAGTCCGGGTTATTGGAAGTGGCGGCGAACATCACCGCATGGGCTCCGCCGCCGGAGCCGCCGGTGGAGATCAGATAGTCGCTGCTGCCCGGCAGGTTGCCCAGGAGAATGTTATATTGCACATAGCGGGCGGCCGCCTTTTGATCGGCCAGGCAGGAGGGGGCGTCGCCGGTATAGTAGGTATTGCCATTCTCGTCCGTCGCGGTGTCCTGCTTGCCCCGGTTGCCGCAGGAGACATTGATATAGCCGTCCGCGGCGTAGGTGGTGGCCGCCAGAGTATTGTTCTGGGAGCCGTAGCCCGCCGCGCCGGTGTTCAGAATGACGGGCGCGGTGGCAGCCGTGTAAGTCTGGCCGTTGGGACTGGTGATCTGGGCGTCGTAATCCAGGACCAGGGAGCCGCTCACCGCGTCCTCTCCCGCATCTTCCGCCGTAATGTCGGCCACTCCGTCCCCGTTGGTGTCAATGCCGGTGATGTAAGCTCCGGGCACACAGACGGACACTCCCTGCTGGTCGGGCAGCTCCGGGTAGGCCACTGCCGCCACCACCGAGAGCACCCACGCGTCGGCATCCGGTTCGTAGGTCCAGGACTGGTCAGGGTTATTGGCCAGATTCAGAGTTTCCTCAATGTATGCTTTTCGCTCGGTGTCCGCCACAGCAGAGGTGGTTTCACCCCCTTTATTTCCCTGTGCGTTCTGACTGCAGGCGCACAGAGAGAGGGTCACGGCACAGCTCAGAGACAGCGCCATACATCTGCGGTATCTCACAAAAAAACCTCCTGTCATTTGTTTCTTTACACTCCGGCAGGCGCTTGCAAGCCGCTGTCCTCCTGGCGGTCGGGCCGTGTTCCGCCCCCGGGGCCCCCAGCTCCGCCCTTGCCGCCGCCCATCTGGCCGGGGTTGTTCTCCGAGCCGTCGTTGGTGGTGACATCGCCGCCGTTATTGGCATACGTTCCATCACAGTCCAGCGCGGTATTTCCGCTGCCGTTGCAAGTGAGATCCAGAGTGCCGCCGTTGATGGTCAGATCCCCGTTAGAGTCCACACAGTCCCCCGCAGATACGATGGTAAACGTGCCCCCGTTGATGAGAATGAAATTGTCCCCATTATCGGCGAAGGGGTCCTGTCCGTCCAAGCCGCCGAAGCCGGAGCTGTCAGCCCCGCCGGCGGCGTTGAGCCCGTCATCGTTGGAGGTAATGTCAAAAGTGCCATCCTCAATCGTGATGGACAGGCCCTCAATTCCCTCGTAGCAGTAGGGAATGTTGAAGGTCCCGCTTTGGATGGTAAGGGCGTCGTCACAGTGGACGGCGTCATCCCCGCTGCTCAGGGTAAACTCCCCGGCGGCCAGGGTCATGGCCCCCCCGGCGTGAAGGCAGTCGTCGGCGCTGTCAATGGTGAAGGTACCGCCGTTGATGGTGTAGGTCCCCTCCCCCTTGATGCCCTTCTGGCTGGTGGTATCCTCCTCCGTCTCCGTGACGGTCACTTCCGCCTGAGGATTCGCACTCCCCCGCTGGCCGCCGCCCATGGGGCCAAAGCTGTCGCCGCTGGTCATCTCCACGCTGGCGCTTCCCTCCCCGGTATACAAGTCAAAGGCACCGCCGTCGATCTGGAGCGCCCCTTGGGCACTGATGGCGTCTCCCTGAGCGGCAATGGTGTAGCTGCCGCCGGCGATGTAGAGGGTGCCCAGAGCGGGATCGTCCGCATTCTCCGCATGGATGCCGTCCTTGCCTGAGGTGATGGTAAAGGTACCGTCGGCAATGGCGATGCTGTCCTTGCCGGAGAGGCCGTGGCTGGCGGCGGTGACGGTGTAGTTGCCGCCGGTGATGACCAGGTCATCCTTGGACACCACGCCGTGCCCGGCGGCGGCGTGGATCGTCAGGCTGCCGGAGCCGTTGAGGGTCAGGTCGGTCTTGGCAAAGAGCACGGCGTCGATGTTGTTATCGTCGATGGCGACGTATTCCCCGCCGTTGGCCAGAGTGTTTTCCGTCCCCTCTGCCAGGGTAATGAAGACCTTATCGGCCTCCAGGGCATAGATGGCGGCAGAAGAGCTGCTGGTGATGTCCGCGCCCGACAGGACCAGCTGTACCTTGTCGGTCTCCCCGGCATTCACCACAATCTGTCCGTCGGTGAGGGTACCGGAGAGGAGGTAGACCCCTTCCGCGCCAATGGTGATCCGACTGCCGTCCACCGTGACGGCATCCGAGGTACAGGACGCGGTGTCGCCGCTGAGCTGGATGGGGATAGCGGCGCTCTCGTCATAAGTACCCGCCAGATCCCGGTCGCTGAAGAGGCCAGTGGTGTCGATGACAGAACCTGTGGCGGACGCCGTCTCCTGGGCGTTGGTAGCCTCCGGTGCGGTCGTCTCCTCTCCGGCGGTCTGCGCCCGGCAGCCGCTGAGGGCCAGCAGGGCACATAGCAGAATGGGCGTCAATCTGCGTCTTTTCATAAGCAATACTCTCCTTTTTACAGCGTGGCGACGGCGCTCTCCTGGTGCCCCAGAGCGATCTCCAGGTTCCCGTTGCGCAGCCGCAGCTGGTCGATAAACTGTTTTTCCTGCGCCGGATCCTTCAGCGTCAGGTCGTAGGTCAGCTTGAAAAGGCTGCCCATGTTGGTGGTCTTTACCTGGGTGAGGGAATAGCGGCGCGCATACTGGTCCAGAATGGGGTCAAAGACCCCGGCATAGTCCAGGTCCTCCGGAATGGTGATGTGCAGGGTGCGTTCCGTCGTGCCGCTGGCTCCGGCGCGCAGGGTGAAGGCATTGTATCCCATCATGGCGGCGCCCAGGATCAGGGTAAACAGGACACCGTAGCCCAGATATCCCATGCCGGTGATGAGGCCGGCTCCCATGGCCACAAACAGCGCCCCGATCTCCCGGGCGGAGCCGGGCGCGGATCGGAAACGCACCAGATTGAAGGCTCCGGCCACCGCCACGCCGGTGCCCACGTTTCCGTTGACCATCAGAATGACCACGCACACCACGGCGGGCAGAATGGCCAGGGTGACCATCAGGCTCCGGCTAAACCGGGAGCGCCACACTGCCATGGCGCACAGAAGAAGCCCCAGGAGCAGGGAGACCCCCACACACAGCAGGAAGTCGCTGGGGGCGATGGTATCGGTGAGCGCCGTATCGAACAGCCCGCCAAAAAATAGATCAAGCATATTTTACCTCTCCTCTCTGCCCGGTGAGCAGGATATTCTGATAAGCCGTACCGTACTTGGAAAAGGACGTCTTGAAAATCCCCTGCTCCGACAGCGTATGGGCCATCCACAGAGGCAGTCCCCCGGCCACTTTCAGCTCCATGAGCACCTGACCAGGCGGCAAAATCGAGATGCCCCAGGGCTCGGAATCCAGGGTCAGACCGTCCTGTCGGTACCGGATATCGGTGTCAAAGGTCACCCGGAAGTCCGGGTCCTCCACACCGTGAAAGGCGTCCCGCTCATAGGAGAGGAACACCGCCGGGCGCAGGGTCCGGTAAAAATCCATGGCATAGGCCAGCTCTCGCCCAATCTGGCTGTCCGGCCAGGGGCACCGGCCCGCGACGCACTCCAGCGCTTGGTCCTGAGGGATGGAGATACGACGTTTGTATACCACCGAGCGGTACTTCTTTTTCAGCTCCACAAAAACCGGAGTGCCGTTCCCCGCCCGGCCATAGCTGCGCACCCGGAGCTTTTCCTTGTAAACGGGCCGCTCCAGGCTGCGGCGGATGAGGCGAAAGTCCGGGGTGTCCAGGTAGAGGTTACGGATGGAGCTGTGGCTGTACGCATCGGGCACCATGTACTTCTCCATGGCGGTCCGCAGAGTCCGATACTGGGAGATCGTCAGGAGATATTTGAATTCATACCGCTGAAAGATCATTTGATGCTTCACGGTCAGGGCCTCCTTGTCTTCAATTTGTAAAGCAAGTGTAAAAACCGAACCCTAACTGGAGTTAAAAGGGAGACATTTTTTTGGCTGACAGATCCCAACACCTGTGTTACTCTTTTAATTAGAGTTAAGGCGGCAGCGGTATGCTGGCCTTACTACAATACAGAAAGCGAGCAGGTGATGAGATGCGGATTTTGCTGGCGGAGGATGAGCGTTCCCTGTCCCGGGCGGTAGCCGCGCTGCTGGAGAAACAGAACTACTCCGTTGACGCGGTCTATGACGGCGAGGAGGCTCTGGCCTATCTGGAGAGCGGCAATTATGACGGTGTCATCCTGGACATCATGATGCCCAAGCTGGACGGCCTGGAGGTGCTGCGGCGGCTGCGGGCGTCGGGCAACCCCATTCCGGTGCTGCTGCTCACCGCCAAGTCCGAGGTGGAGGACAAGGTGACCGGCCTGGACATGGGGGCCAACGACTACCTGACCAAGCCCTTCTCCACTGCCGAGCTGATGGCCCGCATCCGGGCTATGACCCGCAGCCAGGCCGGGGGCCAGGTGACCAGCCGCCTCACCCTGGGCAACATCACTCTGAACCAGGCCACCTTTGAGCTCTCCTCCCCCCACGGCAGCTTTCGCCTGGCCAACAAGGAGTATCAGATGATGGAGCTGCTGCTGCGCAATCCCCGGCAGCTCATCCCCACCGAGCGGTTCCTGGAGCGGATCTGGGGTTATGACAGCGAGGTGGAGCTGAATGTGGTGTGGGTGTACATCTCCTACCTGCGGAAAAAGCTCACCGCGCTCCAGGCCGATATCCAGATTAAGGCCACCCGGAACGCGGGCTACTCCCTGGAGGAACGGACATGATCAAACGCCTGCGCCGAAAGCTCATTGTCGCCTGTATGGTCTCCCTGGCCGTCGTTCTAACCGTGATCCTGGGGGGCGTCAATCTGATGAGCTATCATAAGGTAGTCTCCGATGCGGACGCCGTTTTGGTCCTGCTGGACGCCAACGGCGGCGCCTTTCCCAAGAGCCACGGCGGGCAGGTGGACAAGCCGTCAGGCGCTTCTCCGCCCGACGGCGGACCGATAGATAAGAAGGCCCCCTTTGATCCCCGGGGTTTCTCCCCCGAGACCCCCTACGAATCCCGTTTCTTTTCGGTTCTACTGGGAGAGGATGGTCAGGCGCTTCAGGTCGATACGGGGCAGATCGCCGCAGTGGACGAAGAGGAGGCGGTGGTTTACGCCCAGAATGTATCCGCCTCCGGCCGCAGCGCCGGTTTTTTGGGAAATTACCGCTACCGCCTGTGTAAGGGTGAGGGAGGCAGCCTGATCATTTTTCTGGACTGCGCCCGCAGCCTCTCCTCCTTCCGCACCACTCTGGTCACCAGCGTGTTGCTGGCCATCTTGGGGCTGCTGTCGGTGCTGGTACTGCTGCTAATCCTGTCCAAACGCATCATCCGGCCGGTGGCAGAGAGCTACGAGAAACAAAAGCAGTTCATCACCGACGCCGGACACGAGCTGAAGACCCCCATGACCATCATCAGCGCAGACGCCGATCTGGCCGAGATGGAGTGCGGCGAAAACCAGTGGCTCTCCGACATCCGCCACCAGGCCCAGCGGCTCACCGGCCTCACCAACGACCTCATCTACCTCTCCCGCATGGAGGAGGAACAGCCCAAGCTCCAGCGCATCGAATTTCCCCTCTCCGATGTGGCCGAGGAGATGGCCCAGTCCTTCCAGGCCCTGGCCAGAAGTCAGGAGAAGGATTTTGTCCTCCACATCCAGCCCATGCTCTCCTTCACCGGGGACGAGAAGGCCATCCGGCAACTTTTATCCATCCTGCTGGACAACGCGCTGAAATACTCCCCCGCCGGAGGGCGGCTGGAGCTGCGGCTGGAGAAGCAGGGGCGGGCCGTCCTGCTGACGGTGTCCAACACCTCCGCCCAGCCGGTGGAGCGGGACAAGCTGCCCCACCTCTTCGACCGCTTTTACCGCACGGACCAGTCCCGTAGCAGCCAGACCGGCGGCCACGGCCTGGGCCTGTCCATCGCCCGGAGCATCGTGCTGGCCCACCGGGGAAAGATCCGGGCGGAGAGCCCGGACGGACAGACGCTGGCGATCCTCGTACACTTGCCCGGGTGATCGGGACAAAAGCATGAAATACGCCCATACAAAAAGCGAAGCTTTTTGTATGGGCGTATTTTGTTTATGGCAATTGAAATGGGGTCTGCCATCCGGCTCAGGCACGGTGGACCGCCCCGGCAAGCTCCCGCTCACCCCGGTCACGCTGCCGCCGGTCCAGATAGAGGTAAAATCCCACGTTGAGAAGGATGCCCACCGCCGTCGAGGCCGGGGCGGCAAGGCCGATCCTGGTCAGGCTGGCGTTCGGCTGAATGCTCATCACATACGCCAGCGGGAGGCGGACCAGCAGCGTCTGGACCAGTCCCTGGACCATGACCCAAAGGGTCTGCTGGTTCCCGTTGAAGTAGCCGATCATACTGAACAGGACCGCGGTGGCGATGGTCTCCGGAGCAAAGCCCTTCAGATACTCAAACCCCTTCTGAATGACCGCGCCGTCGGTGGAGAAGCAGCCGGCCAGCACATCGCCCTTCAGCATGACCAGGGCAAACACCACACAGCCGAATCCAAGCCCCACGCTGATCCCGGTAAACATGGACTGCTTTGCCCGCTTCTGATTGCCCGCTCCCACATTCTGGGAGACAAAGGACGCCATGGACTGCATCAGGGCGCTGGGCACCAGCATGGCAAAGTTGACGATCTTGCTGGCCACGCCGTACCCGGAAGAGGCCTCCAGGCCGAGGCGGTTGACAAAGGCGCACAGGGCCAGGAAGGAGAGCTGGGTCAGGCACTCCTGCAGCGCCAGCGGCAGGCCGATCTTGAGAAAGCTCCGGCACTGCGGATTGAAGCGGAAATCCTTCCGCGTCAGCGTGAAGGGTAGCTTCTTCTTTGCCAGGATCACAAGGGCGCACACCACGCTGACGGCCTGGGCAAAGACGGTAGCGAGGGCGGCCCCCGCCGCATCCATGTGAAGTCCGGCCACCAGCAGCAGATCGCCGATGATGTTGACCACACAGGCCACCAGGACAAACAGCAGGGGCGACTTGCTGTCGCCCAGCCCGCGGAAGATGGCGGAGAGCACATTATAGGCGACAATAAAGAAAATGCCGCTTCCGCAGATGCGCACATAGCGCACCGTGAGATCCAGGGATTCCTCCGGCGCCTGCATGAGCACCGAGATCGGCCGGGCAAAACCGACCAGCAAGATGCACAGTGCCACCGAGATCAGCGCAAACACCAGGACGCCTCCGCCCAGGACGGGGGCAATCTTTCCCGGCTTCCGCTCCCCCAGATACCGGGCGATCAAAACGGTAATGCCCATGGCCAGCTGTGTCACCACAAATGTGACCAGATTCAGGACCTGGCTGCCCGTGGAGACGGCGGAGAGCCCGGATGTGGAGCCGAATCGTCCCACCACCAGCAAGTCGACCGCTCCATAGGCGGCCTGTAAAATCAGCGCACCCAGGATGGGTACCATGAACCAGAGCAGCTTCTTTAAAATACTGCCCTGGGTAAAATCCGCTCGTTCCTTAGTCAACCGAAACCCTCCTCTCGGACATGACCTGGTAGAATCGCTCGATGGTTTGGATGGTACAGTGGGCATCCTCCTCGGAAATCTCCGTCAAAAAGGGCGCCAGCCGGTTGAAATACTGCTCATTGTAGGTCTGCGAAAGCTCTTTTCCGGTCGGTGTGATGGAGATGTATGTGATGCGCCCATCCCTCGGGGAGGTCTGCTTGCAGAGATAACCCTTGGACTCCATCTCCTTCACCGTTCGGGTGACACCCGGGCGTGGGATTTTCAGAGCGTCGCTGATATCCGATACCTTTACCCGGGTCCCCTGTTTCTCCAGAGATTCGATGGTGTCCAGATAGTGGATGTAGGAGGGCGTCACCCCCGGGGGCAGCGCCGGGAGCAGGTCCCGGATCCGCTTGGCCTGATAACACGCATCGAACATCGCCTTGATTGTTTGAATGTCCATTTGCCTTCCTCCATATAGTTACCTTTGGTAATTATATGGAGGAAGGGCGGGTTTGTCAATCCCCGATTTTCCGAGGTAAAAAGGACAAAATAGACCGGGAAGGCCGTGCTCTTCACGCACACGGCCTTCCCGGCTCCATTTTTCATCATTCTGGATCTTTTTTCATCAGATCCGCCAGGGTGATCTGCTCCAGGTACCCATTGACCAGGCGGTTCAGCTCGGTCCACATCGGAAGTGTGCGGCACTCCGCGGAGCGTTTACACGCCTCCGCGCCGCACTCCAGACAGGCCACCGGTGCGAGGCTCCCTTCGGTGAGCTGCAGGATCTCACGGACGGTGTAGTCCTCCGGGGCGCGCGTCAGACGGTAGCCGCCCCCCTTGCCGTGTACGCCTTCGACCAGACCGGCCGAAACCAGCAGGCGGAGGATCTTCTCCATGTACTTCAGCGAGACCTCCTGCCGCTGTGCAACCTCCTTCATGGCAATATATTTGCCATGTCCATGCTCTGCCAGGTCGATCATGACGCGCAGCGCATAGCGCCCCCTTGTGGATACCAGCACGATGGGTCACCCCTTTCCATTCCATCATAGCACAACCATCACAGGGGCTTCAAGTCTCACCGGCCCTCATGGCGACCCATGTGTTTATCGGCTGCAGTGCTCACAGTGCGCGCAGTCTGGGAACTGGCTGTGGTCGTAGGCGATGCCGTTTCGATCATAGTAGTCCTGGATCGCCTTTTTGATGGCCTCCTCCGCCAGCACCGAGCAGTGGAGCTTATGGGCCGGAAGTCCGTCCAGCGCCTCGGCCACCGCCTTGTTGGTCAGGGCCAGGGCGTCGGCCAGGGGCTTTCCCTTGATGAGCTCGGTGGCCATGGAGCTGGACGGACTTCCGGCCCATAAGCTCCAC
>DYBS01000047.1:715-1108 GCA_019418525.1 Clostridiales bacterium | reverse complement strand
GAGCTGGAGGCGATGGCGCTGCCGCAGCCGAAGGTCTCAAACTTCACGTCGGTGATGGTGTCGTCGGCGATCTTCAGATAGATCTTCATGATATCGCCGCAGACGGGATTGCCCACCTCCCCCACGCCGTCGGCGTCCTCCAGGATGCCGACATTCCGGGGATTGCGGAAATGGTCCATTACTTTTTCACTGTACAAAGCCATAGTGATACCTCTTTATCTCGCAAATACATGGGGCCGCTTGCCGGTGGTCAGGTCCCGCCAGAAGGGGGACATGTTCCGCAGATAGGTCACCACATCGGTGACCGCCCCAATGATCGTATCAATGTCCGCCTCGGTCATCTCCTCGCCGAGGCTCAGCCGCAGGGAGCCGTGGGCCACCTCGTGGGGCCTG
>DYBS01000047.1:0-705 GCA_019418525.1 Clostridiales bacterium | reverse complement strand
GGAGCACATGGCTGGGGTCCAAAGAGCCGCTGGTGCAGGCCGAGCCAGAGGAGGCGCAGATGCCCTTCTCATCCAGCAGGAGCAGCAGGGATTCCCCCTCAATGCCCTCAAAGCAGAAGCTCACATTGCCGGGCAGCCGGTGCTCATGGTTGCCGTTCAGCTCCCCGTACGGGATCTGATCCAGCCCCTCGATCAGCCGCTCCCGCAGGCGGGTCAGCTTGGCGCGGTTGGCCTCCAGGGAGGCGCAGGCCTCTTCCAGCGCCGCCGCCATGCCCATGATGGCCGGGAGGTTCTCGGTGCCCGCCCGCTTGCCCCGCTCCTGGGCGCCGCCGCTGATGAGGGTCTCCAGGGCGATGCCCCGCCTGGCGTACAGCGCGCCAATGCCCTTGGGGCCGTGGAATTTGTGGGCGGAGAGGGACAGCAGGTCGATGTTCTGCGCCTTGACGTCAACGGGAATGTGCCCCACCGCCTGGACGGCGTCGGTGTGGAACAGCACCCCCTTCTCCCGGCACACCGCTCCAATCTCGGCGATGGGCTGAATGGTGCCGATCTCATTGTTGGCATACATAATCGTCACAAGGCAGGTGTCCTCCCGGATGGCCTCCGCCACCTGCTCCGCCGTCACGAGGCCGGCGCTGTGCACCTCCAGCAGGGTGACCTCAAAGCCCTGCTTTTTCAGCTTTTCCAGGGTGTGCAGCACGGCAT
>DYBS01000046.1 GCA_019418525.1 Clostridiales bacterium | reverse complement strand
GTCCTGAGGGGCGGTGGAGGGCTGGCTGGAGGTACCGCCGCCGCAGCCGGCGAGCAGGCCCACGGACAGAGCGCCGGCCAGGAGCAGAGAGGCAAACTTCTTCATGATTCATTTCTCCTTTTCATTTCTTGACGTACCCAAATCCGGGTACAAAAAAACGCCCTTGAAACAATCTTCAAGGACGAGAGCATTCGCTTCGTGGTACCACCTTGCTTCACCTCCGCCTCACGGCGGGGGCCTTATGGAGTACAACCATACTCCTGCGCGCTGACGGGCGCTCCCGTCGCAGCCTATACCTCGCGGTAGTCGGTGCGCCGCTCCAAGACCATCTTCACCAAAGCCTTCCGTACCCGTTCCCACCATACCGGGCTCTCTGTGCCGTATCTCTCTGGCTACTCTTCTCTTCCTTGCGTTTGAGGGGCGTTATTCAGTTCCCTTTGGGTTGCACTTAGTATATGCCACATCAACCCGCCCGTCAAGTGGTCACTTTTCACAAAAGGCCGGGGCGCGCACCCCATCTGTTTGCGCACCCCGGCCAATCACACCGTATTTTACTGGATTCCGGCCTTTTCGGCCTTCTTGGCCTTAGTCTGCTTCTTGCGGTCCTTGTTGCGCACCCGCTTGTCCAGGCGCACCGCCGCCCGGGTGCCGATGGACTGGAAGATCTGCACCAGGATGACCAACACCACCACGGACACCCAGAGGATGATCTTCATCTGGCGCTGGTAGCCCAGGTTCAGGGCCATGGCACCCAGGCCGCCGCCGCCAATGGAACCGGCCATGGCGCCGTAGCTGAGGATGGTGATGAAGGCGGTGGTGAAGCCGGAAATAAGGGAGGGACGGCTCTCAGGCAGGATCACCTTGGTGATAATCTGGAAGGGGGAGCAACCCATGGACTGGGCAGCCTCCACCACGCCGCTGTCCACCTCCCGCAGGGAGGCCTCCACCAGGCGGGCCACAAAGGGGAAGGCCGCCACCACCAGGGGCACGATGGTGGCCACCGTGCCGATGGAGGTGCCCAGGATCAGCCGGGACAGAGGGATGACCACCACCATCAAGATGAGGAAGGGCACCGAGCGCAGGATGTTGATGATGAAGTTGAGGACCGCCATCAGCGGCTTGGGCAGCGGCAGCACGCCGCCCTCCTCGCCCACCACGGTGATGACGCCCAGGGGCAGGCCAATCACATAGGCGAAGAAGGTGGAGATCACCGTCAGATACAGGGTCTCCCAGATGGCGTAGAGCAGCCCGTCCTTGCCCATCTCCAGCAGGCGGACCACCTCGGGATTTTGCAGAAAATCAGCCATGGTAATCGTGCACCTCCTCCATGGTCACATTGGGCTGGCCCTTGATGTAGGCCACGGCCTTGGCGGCCTCTGCCCCATCCTCCGGCAGGCCGATGAGCATGGTGCCGAAGGCCTTGCCGTTGATGTTCTTGGTGTCGGCGCCCAGGATGTTCACCTTCACGCCGCAGTCGATGGCGAGGGAGGCGATGAGGGGCTCGTAGGAGGAGCCGCCGTTGAAGGCGATGCGCACCACCCGGCTGGTCTTGACCGGGTCCAGGATGACCCCGTCGGGGTAGACCAGCTTGCGCCCGGCCTCGGTCTTGGGGTTGGAGAAGATCTCCTCCACCGTACCGGTCTCCATCACCTTGCCGTGGTCCAGAATGGCCACGTGGGTGCAGATCTCCTCCACCACCGCCATCTCGTGGGTGATGACGATGACGGTGATACCCAGGCGCTTGTTGATGTCCTGGATGAGCTTCAAAATGCTCCGGGTGGTGGTGGGGTCCAGGGCCGAGGTGGCCTCGTCGCACAGCAGCACCTTGGGGTCGCTGGCCAGGGCCCGGGCGATGGCGATGCGCTGCTTCTGGCCGCCGGAGAGCTGGGAGGGGTAGGAGTCGGCCTTGTCGGGAAGGCCCACGATCTCCAGCAGCTCCATGGCCCGCTTCTTCGCCTGGGCCGCGGGGACCCCCGCAATCTCCATGGGGAAGCAGATGTTTTTCAGGCAGGTGCGCTGCATGAGCAGGTTGAACTGCTGAAAGATCATGCTGATGCTCCGCCGCTTCTCCCGCAGCGCCTTGGGGGAGAGTGCCATCATGTCCTCCCCGTCAATGAGCACCGTGCCCTCCGTGGGCCGCTCCAGCAGATTGATGCACCGCACCAGGGTGGATTTACCCGCGCCGCTCATGCCGATGACGCCGTAGATCTCCCCGTCGTGGACGGTGATGTTCACATGGTCCAGTGCCGTAAAGGGCCCCTGGTCCCCGGGGAACACCTTGCACAGCTCTTTGATTTCGATCACGCCGGTCCCTCCTCTTCCTGACGGAATGGAACGCTTTGAATTCGGACAAACTGTCCGTAAGATTACATACAGAGTTTATATTAGGCCAGAATCCCCCCGTTGTCAAGATAAATGCCCCCCGTTCGTCAAAAAGGGCGGCTAATGGATTGACGGGCACACCGGGGGATGGTATAGTGGACACAGACGACCCCAAATGAAACAAAACAGGAGTGTTATATGGATCGCAAACTATTCCGCAGCATCCTGCTCATCATCACCTACACCGTTTTGCTGGTGCTGGCGCTGTTGAAGTTTGATGCGCTGCTGGGCCTCGCCGGAAGTCTGCTGGGCCTGCTCAAGCCGCTGTATGTGGGCTTCGCGGTGGCCTTTATCCTCAACCGCCCCTGCCAGGCCTTTTACCGCGCCTATGACCGGGTGCTGGGCCGCACCCGGGCCGCGGGGCTCAGCCGGCCTCTGGCGGTGTTGTCCTCCTATGTGTCGCTGATTGTGGCGCTGGCCATTCTCTTCTCCTTTGTGGTGCCCAAGCTGGCTGAGAGCATCCTCATCTTCGCCAACAGTCTGGGTGGATATCTGCTCAACCTCCAGTCCTCGCTTACCGATCTTTTCAACTACCTGCACATTGACGCCAACTTCCTCGGCAACCTCAATCTTGCCAAGCTCACCACCTACCTCCAGAGCCTGCTGGAGGGGCTGGTCCAGGGCCTGAGTACCACGGTGGCCAGTGTGATGAACTTCACCGGCGCCCTCATCTCCATTTTCGTCACCGGCGTCCTGGCCATCATTTTCTCCATCTATATGCTGGGCGGGCGGGAGACCCTGCTGGCCCAGTGCCGCCGCCTCCTCCACGCCTATGTGCCGCCCCGCATCGAGGCGGTGGTGCTGGATGTGGTCCACCTGACCGCCGACACCTTCACCCGCTTCGTCAGCGGCCAGCTCATCGAGGCCTGTATTCTGGGCGGGCTGTGCGCCGCCGGCATGCTCTTTATCCAGGCGGATTACGCCCCCCTGGTGGGGGTTATCATCGGGGTATCCGCCCTGATCCCGGTGGCGGGCGCCTACATCGGCGCCATCCTCGCGGCCTTCCTACTGCTGATGGTGAGCCCCATTAAAGCGGTTATCTTCCTCATTTTCCTGGCCATCCTCCAGCAGATCGAGGGCAACGTCATCTATCCCCGGGTAGTGGGCACCTCTATCGGACTGCCCGGCATTTGGGTGCTCACCGCTGTGACGGTGGGCGGCGGGCTCTTCGACCTGCCCGGCGTGCTCCTCAGCGTACCGGTGTGCTCGGTACTTTACGCGCTGCTCAAACAGGACGTGCGCCGCCGCATCCGGGCCCGGGACGGCATTCCCGCCCCTCAGCCCGCAGAGCCCCCAGAGGAATAGACAAAAGCGGCCGGACCTCACGGGCCCGGCCGCTTCTCCTGCCCGGTAAGGCTCACGCCTCCCGGGGCAAAACCGTATACTTTTCCACCATCAGGTCCGGGTAGTAGGACTCCTTGGCCTTCCGCAGGCCGGGCAGGCCCATATCGTCCTCCCGGTTGAGGAAGCGCACTCCCGGCTCGTGCTCCCGCACCCAGCGGGCAAACTCCCGGTTGATGAGGGGGTACGCCCCCCGCATCTCTCCAAACGCCTTCTCAAAGTGGACGTCAAAGGTGTCGTCGGAGATGGGACTGCCCATGGTGAAGGCCACCACCTGCCCCTCGGCCCGCAGCAGCAGACCCCGCAGGTGAAGGGGGCCATAGTCGGCAAATGCCCGGGCCAGAGCCTGGCTCTCGTCCTTCAGCGTCTCCTCCGCGGGCTGGTCCACCTCTTCCCGCCCCCGGTAGCGGCGGTTCCACTCGGCGTCCATGGCCATGCACTCGTGGAGGTTGTCCTGCGTAATGACCTCGGTGGTCCAGTCCGGGTGGTCCTCCAGGAAGCGGTTGATGTGGTTGCGTTTGCCGTGGAGCTTCTTGCCGGTCAGCTCGGCCAGACGGTCGATATCATAGAGGTAGTCGAAGCCGTCCCGGTCCAGCTCATATCGGAAACGCCCGGGACAGACCTCCTCCAGGCGCTGGATCTGTTCCTTGGTGACACAGAAGAAGCGGAAGGGATGCCCCCGCTCGGCGGCGTCCGCCTCCAGGGCATCCACCGCACCGGCCAAATCGGTGCCACCCACCGGGAATAGATAGCCCACGCCCTGGCTGCCGCACAGCCGCTCCAGGACGAAGTCCTCCCAGCGTGCCACATGCTGGCAGTAGTGCCGCGCCCACAAAAACATGGTGGCGAAGCTGTACTCGCACCCCCGATTACCGGTGGCGCGGAAGCGCTCCTCCACCCACGCCCGGTCCTCCAGGACCGGAACTCGAAATGGGATCATAAAAAATACGCTCGCTTTCCTTTGCCGGGCCATTTCGCCGGCTCGTCTAGTCCAGCTCGTCCAGCGTCAACTGGAAGGCGGGAAGAAAATGGGCCATAAAATACTCCACCTCGGGCAGCGCCATGGCCTCAAGCGCCTCCCGGGTCTGCTGGGCAGCCTTCCGGAATTCCGGGTTGCCCGCTTTCAACTCCTCCAGGCACTGGATGTGGGCGGAGAGCTTGTCCGCCGCCTTCACCAGGGCCAGGGTCTCCCGGTCGTAGTCCTCCCGCAGCCAGGCCTCGTAGGCCGGTCGCATGGCCTCCGGCAGGGTGGAGAGGAGCTTATCCGCGGCCAGATCCTCCACCTCCCGATAGGAGGAGCGGATCTCCGGGTTAAAATATTTGACCGGGGTGGGAAGATCGCCAGTGAGGATCTCGGTGGCATCGTGGAACAGGGCGGCGGTGGCCGCCCGCTGGGGGTCTGCTTCTCCGCCCAGCACGTCCCGGCGGATCACCGCCAGGGCATGGGCCAGCACCGCCGTCATGTGGGAGTGTTCCTGCACGTTCTCCGGCACCACGCTGCGCATAAGACCCCACCGGTCGATATAGCGCATCCGGCCCAGATAGGCGAAAAAATGCTCCCCCATCGTCAGTTCTGCTCCACCACTAGGGCGCCCAGTCCCCGCCGGAAGGCCTCGCACTGGCTGTCGGTGCCGTGGAACTCCACCTTTACCGGTTCATCCCGGTCGATGGAGAAAAGCCCCATGATGGACTTGGCGTTGACCACATAGCGCCCGGCGCACACGTCGATCTCACAGTCGTTCTGATTGGCCAGACGGGAAAAGGATTTCACGTCCTCCAGCGAGGACAGGTTGATATAGAAGTTGCTCACAATGTTTGACCTCCTGCGCAAACAACCGGTTCGGACCGGCGGTCCGATCTGCCTGGAATCGAGCCGCCGGAAAGCGGTTCGCTCCGCCCTCTTTCCAGACGGCAGTCGAAACTATTCCCTATTATAAGAAAGTCTATCCCAAAATACAAGCCGTTTTACTGTCACGAAAACAAGGAGTCACTATGAATATTTCCATCTACACCCTGGGCTGTAAAGTGAACCAGTATGAGACCGCTGCCCTGGAGGGGGAGCTGCGCCGCCGTGGTCACCAGCTGGTCCCCTTTGAGGGGGAGGCCGACGCCTACATCATCAACACCTGCACCGTCACAGCGGTGAGCGACAAAAAATCCCGCCAGATCATCCGCCAGGCCCGCAAGCGCAGCCCCGGCGCGGTGGTGGCGGTGTGCGGCTGCTACGCCCAGACCGCCCCGGAGGCGGTGGCCGCCCTGGGGGTGGATCTGGTGGCGGGCACCGCCGGGCGCATGGCCTTCCTGGACGACCTGGAGCGCCTTCTGGCCCAGCGGCAGGACGAAGCTCTGGTGACGGTGGACAACATCATGGCCCACCGCACCTTCGAGCCCCTGTCCGGCGGCGGACTGGAGGGCCGTACCCGGGCCATGCTGAAGGTGCAGGACGGGTGCGTCAACTTCTGCACGTATTGTATCATCCCCTACGCCCGGGGACCGGTGCGCTCCCTGGCCATCGAGGACGCCCGGCGGGAGCTGACCCGGCTGCTCACGGAGGGGTATCAGGAGATCGTGCTCACCGGCATTGAGATCTCCTCCTGGGGCCACGACCTCAAGACCGGCGAGACCCTCATCGACCTTTTGGAGGCCCTGTGCCGGGACCTGCCCGCCCACATCCGCCTGCGCTTGGGCAGCCTGGAGCCCCGCACCATCACCCCCGAGTTCTGCCGCCGCGCCGCCGCCCTCCCCAACCTCTGTCCCCATTTCCACCTGTCCATGCAGAGCGGCTGTGACACCGTTCTGGCCCGGATGAACCGGAAATATGATACCGCCCGGTATTATGAGAGTGTTACATTACTCCGGGAATACTTCTCCGACCCCGCCATCACCACCGATCTCATCGTGGGCTTCCCCGGTGAGACGGAGGAAGAGTTCACCGACACCCTGGCTTTTGTGGAAAAGTGCGCCTTTGCGGCCATGCACATCTTCCCCTACTCCCGCCGCACCGGTACCCCCGCCGCCAAAATGCCCGACCAGATCCCCAACGCCGTGAAGGAGGACCGGGCCCACCGGGCCGCCGCCCTGGCCCAGCGGCTGGAGGAGGCCTATCTGGACCGCCAGGTGGGGACTACCCTCACCGTCCTCTTTGAGGAGGAAAAGGGCGGGTTCTGGAAGGGCCACGCCCCCAACTATGTGGAGGTATTGGCCCACGGCGAGCAATTACACAACGTAGAGAAGGAAGTCTATATTACCGCTCGTCAAGAAAATTCCCTTTTGGGAACCATCCGATAACGCAAAAATGCTCCGGAGTCACATGACTCCGGAGCATTTTTTACACATAGCCCAGCAGGCCCCGCACCGACACCTCGCCAGCGTTCACCGTCTCCCGACGGCCGTCCGGGAAGCGGACCACCAGCTGGAAATCCTCGTCGATGGCCTCGGCCACCGCCTCCTCGGTATGGCCGTCGCCCCGCAGGATGCGCACCTCCCGGCCCACCGTGAGGCAGTCCTTGCGGTACTGCTCCAGGTAGCGCTCCTTTTCGTGGGGGAAGGCGGCTCGCATGTCGTCCAGGGCAGTGAGGATGGAGGCGGCCAGCTCCGCCCGGCGGGGGGCTGTCCCCAGGGCCTGGGCCAGGGAGATGGCCACCGGGGCCACTTCGGGCCCGAAGTCCGCCTCGGTCTGGCTGACGTTGATCCCGGCCCCTACCACCACGTACTGGGACCGGGCGCTCTCCCCCTCCATGCCCAGCTCGGTGAGGATACCGCACACCTTCCGGCCGTTCAGGATGATGTCGTTGGTCCACTTGATGCCGGGGCGCACCCCGCAGCACCGCTCGATACCGTCGCACAGGGCCACTCCGCTCCAGGCGGTGAGCCACATCAGCTCCCGCAGCCCGGCGTCGGGCCGCAGCAGCACCGACACATAGAGCCCGCCCGGCGGGGGGACGAACACTCTCCCTCTCCGCCCCCGGCCGCCGGTCTGCTGGTCGGCGATGACGGTGAGCCCCTCCGGCGCACCCTGGACCACCCGGCGCTTGACCTCGTTATTGGTGGAGTCCACCGTGTCCAGGCACAGGAGCTCTTTCCCCAGTACCCGCCCGGCCAGAGCGCCCTTCAGCTCCCCCTCCGACACCCGGTCGGGGGATTTCTGGAGCTGATAGCCCCGGTTGGGGGCGGAGGCAATGTCGTACCCCTCCTGGCGCAGGGCCGCAATGGCCTTCCACACCGCCGCCCGGCTGACCCCCAGCTGACGGCTCATCTCCTCGCCGGAACAAAAGCCCTCCTGCGTCTTCAGCAGCGCCAGCACCTTGTCTGTAAGCATGGTCCCGCCTCCTCTCGATCTTCTTCCCATTGTAGCCCACGGCCCCCCAGATTGTCAACTCTATCCATATTACAGTTGACAATTTTTCAATTGTAAACTATACTCTTTATAAAGTTTACGATTGGAGGCCCTCCCACATGAAAACACGCGATCTCACCTACATCGCCATCCTGGTGGCCCTGATGGCGGTCTGTTCCTGGATCACCATTCCCACGGTGGTCCCCTTCACCCTCCAGACCTTCGGCGTCTTTCTGGCCTCCGCCCTGCTGGGCGGCAAGCGGGGGACCGTGGCCGTACTGGTCTACATCCTGCTGGGCGCGGTGGGCGCACCGGTGTTCGCCGGGTTCGCGGGCGGCCCCGGCGCCCTCTTCGGCACCACCGGCGGGTACATCCTGGGCTTCCTGGCCCAGGCGGCGGTGCTGTGGGCCGGGGAGCGCCTGCTGGGCCGGAGCAGCGGGGCCTTTCTCCTCTCCGGCGTGCTGGGGCTCGCGGTGTGCTACCTCATCGGCTCGGTGTGGTTCCTCTTCCTCTACTCCCGCACCACCGGCCCCATCGGCATGGCCACAGTGCTGGGCTGGTGCGTGGTCCCCTTCGTGATCCCGGACCTTGTGAAGCTGGTGCTGGCCATGGCGGTAGGCAAGCGCCTGGCCCGGGCGCTGGACCTGGCCCGGGCATAAGGGCATAAGCCCCGCCTTTGTCCCATATACATAGTGCAAACCATGGGAAAGGCGGGATCACAATGGACGAACGTCGGCCGGGAGCGGCAGCAGCCCACCGCATCACGCTGGAGGGCCGGGAGCGCCTGACCATCTCCGGAGTGGAAGAGGTGGAGCGCTTTGATGAGACGACCATCGTTATGGACACGGTGGGGGGCGCGCTGGTGGTGCGGGGGGAGGACCTGCACATCGAGACCCTCAGCCTGGACGGCGGCGACCTGAAGGTGGAGGGGAACATCGACTCCCTCACCTATGAGGATGACCGCCGGGAGTCGGGGGGCCTGCTGGCCCGCCTGTTCCGCTGAGATGGCGGTCTCCATCCCCCAGCAGCTCTCCGCGCTGGGCTCGGCGGCGCTGCTGGGTCTGGCGGTGGGGCTGCTCTACGACTGCTTCCGCATCCTGCGCTGCCGCCTGCCTCTCCCCCTGCTCTCCGGAGCGCTGGACCTGCTCTTCTGGGTGCTGGTCACAGCCGCCCTCTTCCTCCACGCCCTGTTCGTGGAGGGCGGCGTGGTGCGCCTTTACATGGTGGGCGCGGTGTTCGCCGGAGCCGTGTGCTACTTTCAGATCTTCAGCCGGCTATTCCTGGCTCTGGGCTACCGGCTGGCCACCGCTGTGGAAACTCTGCTGCGTCTGGCCGCCCTTCCGGTCACTGCTGTGTATGCAGGATGTAAAAAATTGCGGCGATGGGCAAAAAAAAACTTCCATTACAGCTTGAAATGGTATAGAATAAAGCTACTGATTCGAGAAATGGATGAGAGGTACCCCAGGGAAGGCAAACGGCGGAAGGAGGGCGGGACCCATGAAGACAAAACGGGCCGGGCTGCTGACCAAGCTCGTGGTCCTGGCCATGCTGGTGTTCGTGGCCAGCGCGCTGCTCAATCTGCGCACGCAGATTCAGGGCGCTCAGGCCGATCTGGCACAGCTCCAGGCGGAAAAGGCCGCTCAGGAGCAGACCAACGCCGATTTGCGGGACGCCGTAGAAAACAGCGACGATCCGGAGCGACAGATGGAGATCGCCCGGTCTAAGCTGGGCCTGGTGGCCCCGGGGGACCAGATCATCGAGTTCACGGATTGATCGTGTGGCCCAAGAAGAAATAAGGAGGATATTTCAGTCGGTATGGAGTTTGGTGTTGGTTCGATTCTCGAGGGAAAAGTCACAGGTATCACAAAATTCGGCGCGTTCGTGTCCCTGCCGGACAACAAGTCCGGTCTGGTCCACATTTCGGAGATCGCATACTCCTACGTCAATGACGTAAAGGACCATCTCAAGGAGGGGCAGTCGGTCAAGGTCAAGGTCATCGGCATCGACGAGAACGGCCGGATCAATCTCTCCATCAAAAAGGCTATGGATCCTCCTCCCCGTCCCGCGGGTCAGGGCCGTCCTATGAACGGGTCCCGCTCCGGCTCGTCCCGTTCTCAGAACGGTGGTTTCCGCCGCTCCGCTCCCGCCGAGCCCACCACCTTCGAGGACCGGCTCAAGCAGTTTATGCAGGCCTCGGATAGCAAGCTCTCCGAGCTGCGCTACATGGACAAGCGGGGCAGCTCCCGCCGCGGCGGCCGTAAGTAAGATGCAAAGCTCCCATGGCCATTGGCCATGGGAGCTTGTTTTTTCAGGAGGTATTGACATGGACCCCATCACCCTCATCCCGCCCGGCCCGGACTACGCCGACCGGATCGCCGCCTATCGGGCGGCCTTCCTCCGGCGGGGAGACACCCTGGCTGGGTGTTCCCCCCTGCCCGACCTGGAGGACCCTATGGCGTGGCTGGAGTTCGTCCGGCGGCTCTCCGACCCCGCCACCGTCCCGGAGGGTTTTGTCCCGTCCTCCCAGTTCCTCTGCGTCCGGGAAGAGGACGGCGCGCTGGTGGGGATGCTCCAGGTACGCCACACATTGGGAAATCCCTTTCTGGCGCGCTTCGACGGGCACATCGGCTACTCCATCCACCCGGAGCACCGCCGGAAGGGGTACGCCAAGGGCATGCTGGCTCTGGCGCTGCCCTACTGCCGCGCTCTGGGGCTGGAGCGGGTGCTCATCACCTGCGCCCAGGAGAACGAGGGCAGCCGCAGGACCATCCTGGCCAATGGCGGGCGCTATGAGTCCACCGTGACCGAGCCCCGGGAGGGGCGGCAAATGGAGCGCTACTGGATCGAATTGGACCCGGAGGACTGATCCTCCGGGTCCTTTTTTACAGCTTCAGATCCACGCCGAACTCCTCAGCCAGGTCCCGCAGGCCCTCGCCCACCTCTTCCCGGCTGAAGCCGCCCTTGGCCAGCTCCTGGTCGCTCAGGTGGTTCAAGTGGGCGTAGAAGGCCACCCCCATCTCCAGATAGCGCAGGTCGTTCCAGTCGGCCCCCTCATAGAGCAGGTCCTCGGCGGCGTTGAAGTCCCCCGCCTTGATGTATTGGTCCAGGGCGAACCACAGTCCGTCGGCCTGGGCGTCGGCCTCCAGCCCGGAGGGGGTATACTCCAGGCTCTCCTTCTTCAGCACCAGCCGGGCCAGGGTGTTGGCCAGGGTGTCCACATCCCGCATGGCAAAATCGTCTTTCAGCACCGTACAGCACTCCTTTTTTCCGCTTGACAAGCGCGGCCTTCTGTGGTATCTTTTAAAGACACGAACAGATGTTTGATTTATTGTACGAAAAAACGCCCCGCCGATTGGCAGGACGCTTTTGGTGGAGGAGGGTGGATTCGAACCACCGAAGCTCACGCAACAGATTTACAGTCTGCCCCCTTTGGCCACTCGGGAACTCCTCCATATGAACTTCTGCTCCGAAAGAGATGGAGCTGGTGGACGGACTCGAACCCCCGACCGGTTGATTACAAATCAACTGCTCTACCAACTGAGCTACACCAGCACATCAGCTCGTCCACAACGCTGATTAGTTTACCAGACAGGAGGCTTTTTGTCAAGGACTTTTTTCAAAAAATTTTGGACCCTTTGCGGGACTCGCAACAGGCCCCTCCCAGGGGCTGGTGCGCCCGGTGTGAGGCGGAGCTGTACGGCGGGGAGGGCCCGCTCTGTCCCGCCTGCCGCCGAGAGGAAGAAGAGGAGGAAGAGGTATGGCACACCGATTGAACAGCAGCGACGAGCTGGCCCTGTATGTGCGCTCCATGAGCGGGGACAACCACGCCCAGCATCAGGAGCTGCGCCGCCATCTGCTGCGGGCGCTGGAGGAGGACGTGACGCCCCGGCAGCGGGAGATGCTCACTCTTTATTATGTAGCGGGCCTGAACATCCCCGCCATCAGCCGTCGCCTGGGGGTAAACAAGTCCACCGTCTCCCGCACCCTGCACCGGGGGGAGGCGCGGCTGCGCCGCTGCCTGCGCTATGGGGCGGCCCGGCTGCTGCGGGGGGACTGATTGCGCGGTTTTTTGCTTCATGGTACAATGGAGCCATTCTCAGCGAGCTATTGACAGGAGGACCTAAATATGCAATACCGAGCCGTACTGTTCGACTTTGACTTTACCCTGGGGGACGCCTCGGAGGCCATCATCGCCGGCTTCCGCCACGGCTTCACTGCCATGGGCTACCCCGCCCCGGATGACGATGCGGTGCGCCGCACCATCGGCACCCCGCTGGAGGACGCCTTTGCCCAGCTCACCGGCTGCCCCGACCGCGCCCAGGGCGTGCGCTTCCACGAGCTGTTCACCGAGGTGGCCGTGCCCATGCAGATCCAGAGCACCCGCCTCTTCCCCGGCGCAGAGGAGCTGCTCCGGGCTTTGAAGAACGCGGGCGTCCCCGCCGCCATCGTCAGCACCAAGCGTGCCCAGACCCTCCGACAGGTGCTGGAGCCCCGGGGGCTGCTGCCCCTGCTGGCCTCCATCACCGGCGGCGAG
>DYBS01000045.1:7542-12711 GCA_019418525.1 Clostridiales bacterium | reverse complement strand
CGATCACCGCCAGCGAGTAGGAGTCGTTGCACTGGCCCGCATCCAGCACCCGGGGAATGCCGTTGATATCGCCCAGGTCCAGCTTGTTGTACTTGTACTTAGCACAGCCAGCGGTGAGGATCACGGCGTCCTTGGGCAAAGCTTTGGCAAACTCCGTGTAGTAGTTGCGGCTCTTGGCCCGGCCGTCACAGCCGGCCATGACCACGAATTTCTTGATGGCGCCGGACTTGACGGCCTCCACGATCTGGTCGGCCAGCGCCAGCACCTGGGCGTGGGCAAAGCCGCCCACGATCTCGCCCCGCTCGATCTCCTGGGGAGGGGGGCACTGCTTGGCCTGCTCGATGAGGGCAGAAAAGTCCTTCCACTCCCCCGGGCCGCCGGGGATGTGCTTACAGCCGGGGTAGCCCGCCGCGCCGGTGGTGTACAGCCGGTCCTTGTAGCTGTCCTTGGGGGGCACGATGCAATTGGTGGTCATGAGGATTGGGCCGTTGAAAGACTCGAACTCCTCCTTCTGCTTCCACCAGGCATTGCCGTAGTTGCCCACGAAGTGGGGATACTTCTGGAAGGCGGGGTAGTAGTGGGCGGGGAGCATCTCGCTGTGAGTGTATACGTCCACGCCGGTGTCCTTGGTCTGCTCCAGCAGCATCTCCAGGTCCCGCAGGTCGTGGCCGGAGATCAGGATGCCCGGGTTCTTGCCCACGCCGAGGTTGACCTTTGTGATCTGGGGGTTGCCGTAGGCGGAGGTATTGGCCTCGTCCAGGAGGGCCATGCCCTGCACGCCGTACTTACCGGTCTCCAGGGCCAGGGCGGTGAGCTCGTCGCCAGTGAGGGAGTCGTCCAGGGTGGCGGCCAGGGCACGCTGCAGGAAGGCGTCCACCTCAGGATTGGACTTGCCCAGGGCGTTGGCGTGCTTGGTATAGGCAGCCAGGCCCTTCAGGCCGTAAGTGATGAGCTCCCGCAGGGAGCGGATGTCCTCGTTCTCTGTGGAGAGGACGCCCACGGTGCGGGCCTTCTCCTCCCAGTCGCCGGAGCCGTCCCAGCGGGCGGCCTCAGGCAGGGCGGACACATCGCCCAGCTCCTTCCGCAGTCCGTCCATCACGGACAGAGTGTCCCGGATACGGGCATCGATGGCGTCGGGGTCAAAGTTGGCGTTGGTGATGGTGGTGAAGAGATTCACGGTGACCAGCTGGTCCACCGCGGGGTCGATGGCCTTCCCCTTTTCCCGCAGAGCGGTGGTGAGGGCGGAGAGCCCCCGGGTCACAAACACAAGCAGGTCCTGCCGGTTGGCCACCGGGGCGGTCTTGCCACACACACCGGCGCGGGTGCAGCCGGTGCAGCCGGCGGTCTCCTGGCACTGGTAACAAAACATCAGATTGTCCATAAATTCCTCCAAAAGCAGGTGTTTTCTTAATTCTGGCGCTGGGTGGGGAACACCACTGTGAGGAGCATCTTCATGTCCTCGGCGGCAAACACGGCGTGGGGCTTGTTGGCCGGCATAATGAGGGTCTCCCCCGCCTTGACGCGGTGCTCCTTGCCGTCCACGGTGAGCAGGGCCTCGCCCTCCAGCACCAGCACCATGGCATCGCCGGTGGAGGCGTGGGTGCTGATCTCCTCCCCCTTGGCAAAGGCAAAAAGGGTGAGGGACACGTGCCGGTTCTGGGCCAGGGTCTTGCTGACCACCTGTCCTTCCATAACGGACACCTGCTCTGCCAGGACCAGGACCTCTTCGTGCTGGATGTTCTTGATATAGGACATAAGATTGCCTCCTGTTCTCCCGCCGGTCCGGCGGGTGTGTCTTGTTGTTACGCTATGCAGTATACCCCACAGGCCGCCTCTCGTCCGTTGTTTTTACAACGCCTTAAAAAATCCTACCGGCAGGTTGCCCATTGACAAATCCAATCGGGACGAGTATAGTAGGTCCATCAAAAGGCAATGGGGTCTTGGAGTTTGTCCGGGGCGTCATCGCCTTTTTTTGTTTTGGAACGATTTGGCTGCATGGAATCGGGCAGCCAGGTCATGACTACCATATAGGGTCCCGTTCGGCGGGACCGGGGAAAGGAATGGACGTATTGATGACCAAGTATATTTTCGTGACCGGCGGCGTGGTGTCCGGATTGGGCAAGGGCATTACCGCCGCCTCTCTGGGCCGGCTGCTGAAGGCGAGGGGGCTGAAGGTGGCGGCGCAGAAGCTGGACCCTTATATCAACGTAGACCCGGGCACCATGAGCCCCTACCAGCACGGCGAGGTGTTCGTCACTGAGGATGGCGCCGAGACCGACCTGGATCTGGGCCACTACGAGCGCTTCATCGACGAGGACCTCAATCAGTTCTCCAATCTGACCACCGGGCGGGTATACGCCAACGTGCTGGCCAAGGAGCGCCGGGGCGAGTATCTGGGCAAGACGGTGCAGACCATTCCCCACATCACCGACGAGATCAAGCGCTTCATCTACTCCGTGGGCAAAAAGACCGGCGCCGACGTGGTCATTACCGAGATCGGCGGCACCACCGGCGACATCGAGAGCCAGCCCTTTCTGGAGGCTATCCGCCAGGTGGGCCATGAGGTGGGCCGGGAGAACGCCCTGTATATCCACGTGACCCTGGTGCCCTACCTGAAGGCCTCCGGGGAGCACAAGTCCAAACCCACCCAGCACTCGGTGAAGGAATTGCAGGGCTTCGGCATCTCGCCGGACCTCATTGTCCTGCGGTGCGACGAGCCCATCACCGACCCCACCATTTTTGAAAAGATAGCTGGGTTCTGCAACGTAAAGCCCGACTGTGTCATCGAAAACGTCACCCTCCCCACCCTTTACGAGGCGCCCCTCATGCTGGAGAAGGCGGGCTTCTCCAATGTGGTGTGCCGGGAACTGGGCATCGACGCCCCCCAGCCCGACCTCACCGAGTGGAACGACCTGGTCCAGCGCATCCAGAGCGCCCGGGACACCGTCACTATCGGGCTGGTGGGCAAGTATGTCCAGCTCCACGATGCCTATCTCTCGGTGGCCGAGGCCCTGCGCCACGCCGGGTACGCCCTGTCCCGCCGGGTAGACATCCGCTGGATCGACTCGGGGACGGTCACGGAGGAAAATCGGGACGAAATGCTGGCCGGCCTGGACGGCATTCTGGTTCCCGGCGGCTTCGGCGATCGGGGCATCCCGGGGATGATCTTGGCCGCTCAGTACGCCCGGGAGCACAAGGTGCCTTATCTGGGTATCTGTCTGGGCATGCAGGTAGCGGTGATCGAGTTCGCCCGCCATGTCGCCGGGCTCCCCGACGCCGATTCGGGCGAGTTCGACCCCATGTGCCCCCACAAAGTGATCGACTTCATGCCCGGCCAGAGCGCCGATATCGATAAAGGCGGCACGCTGCGTCTGGGCCGCTATCCTTGCTGTGTCCAGCCCGGCACGGTGCTGGAGCGGTGCTACGGCGCTTCTCTCGTTTCAGAGCGCCACCGCCACCGCTACGAATTCAACAACTCCTTCCGGACCACCCTCCAGGGGGCTGGGCTGGTCCTGAGTGGTCTCTCCCCCGACGGGCGGCTGGTGGAGGCGGTGGAACTCGACCTCCATCCCTTCTACCTTGGGGTGCAGTACCATCCGGAATTCAAAAGCCGTCCGAATCGCCCCCACCCTCTCTTCCGGGAGTTCGTCGCTACGGCGGCGGACCTCCGGGTCCGGTCCGCGCCCCCCTCGGACCGGCCGTGACCCGCGCCGGGGCGCGGAAGGTACCTCCCCCGCGCCCCGGCCCTTTCCCGACAGTTGTATTTTTGGCCCCAGAGTGATACACTTATCCTATCCCAATTCTCTCTGGAGGTCTCATCTATGAAGATTTTGTTGGTCAATTCCAGCGCCCACCAGAAGGGCTGTACCTATACCGCGCTCATGGAAGTTGCCCACGCCCTGGAGGAGTGCGGCGCAGAGTGGGAGCTCTTCCAGCTGGGCGGCGATCCCCTGCGGGACTGCATCGGCTGCGGCGGCTGCGCGAAAAAGGGCGACGGCCTGTGCGTGTTTGGCGATGACGTGGTCAACGACCTGATCCGCAAGGCCCGGGAGGCCGACGGCTTTGTCTTTGGCACCCCCGTGTACTACGCCCACCCCTCGGGTCGGCTCCTGTCCGCTCTGGACCGGGCCTTCTACGCCGGCGGCTCCGCCTTCACCCACAAGCCCGGCTTCGCCGTGGCCTCTGCCCGCCGGGCGGGCACCACCGCCTCCCTGGACGTGGTATTGAAGCACCTGACCATCAACCAGATGCCGGTGGTGTCCTCTACTTACTGGCCTATGGTCCACGGCAACGCCCCTGAGGAGGTGCTCCAGGACAAGGAGGGCCTTCAGACCATGCGCAACGCCGCCCGCAACCTGGTGTGGATGATCTCTTGCATCCAGGCTGGGGAAAAGGCCGGCATCCAGCCCCCCCAGGCCGAGCGGGACAGCCGCACCAACTTCATCCGCTGAGGAGCGCCGCCATGGGACACCAATTCTCCTGGTTCTCCTTCGAGAGCCCCCGACAGCGCAAGCGCAGCATGGAGAAATACGAGCGGGCCTCCTTCCCCCACGGTGCCGCCCAGAAGACGGCGGTGGAAGGGCTGCTGCGGCAGCTGGTGCCCGAGGAAAAGCTGCCCCTGGCCATGACGTGCTACCTCTCCGGCCGGGACGTATACCGGGACCGCTACGGACAGAGCGAGTTTGAGCGCCCCGAACAACGGCTGGAGGAGGTTCGGGAGGAGCTGCTCGCGGTGCTCCACCCCGCCCTCAAGTGGCACTGGCCGCTGTATCTGGCCCTCATTGAGGCCGACGCCGCTGTGGGGCCGGAGCTCAACTATCCCTCTCCTGATGTCCTGCGGGCCCGGGCCGAGGAATTGAAGGCCCAGCTTCCCTGACAGATAAAACGGCTCTCCGCCGGCATACGCCGGTGGAGAGCCGTTTTTCTATGCGTCGAAGTCCTCGCCGCGGATGGCCGCCCAGTAGCGCCGGGCGGCCTGTTCGGTCTTGTTGTCGCCGTAGTGGTAGTACCGCTTGCCCGCCAGGGTGTCGGGCAGGTACTGCTGCGCCACCCAGTGGTGGGGGAAGTCGTGGGGATAGAGATAGCCCTGCTCCCGCTCCTGCCCCGCCGAGTCGGCGTGGACGTTCTGGAGCTCCCGGGGGATGTCCCCGGCCAGGCCCGCCTTCACGT
>DYBS01000045.1:0-7532 GCA_019418525.1 Clostridiales bacterium | reverse complement strand
CTCATACACCGAGTTGGACTTGGGGGCGGTGGCCAACAGCACCACCGCCTGGGCCAGGGGGAGCCGGGCCTCGGGGAGGCCCAATTGCAGGGCGTTGTCCACGCAAGCCTTCACGATGAGGGCAGCCTGGGGGTAGGCCATGCCCACGTCCTCGCTGGCCGAGCAGAGGATGCGCCGGATGGCGGTGATGAGGTCCCCCGCCTCCAGGAGTCGGGCCAGGTAGTGCAGCGCCGCGTCCGGGTCGGAGCCCCGCATGGACTTCATCAGCGCCGAGGCAATGTCGAAGTGGCTGTCCCCCTCCCGGTCATAGCGCATGGCGGACTTCTGGGCCGCCGTCTCGGCATCCGCCAGGGTGATGAGGAGCTTGTCCCCCTCCCGTTTCGCGCCTGCCGAGAGGAGCTCCAGGGCGTTCATGGCCTTGCGGATGTCGCCGCCGCAGGCCGAGGCGATGTGCTCCTTCACCCCGTCCTCCAGCACCAGCTTGCCGCCCAGGCGCTCATTCAGAATGGCCACCCCCCGCTCGATGGCGGGCAGAGCCTCCTGGGGGGTGATCTGCTTGAACTCAAAGACAGTGGAGCGGGAGAGCACCGCCCCGAATACATAGAAAAAGGGGTTCTCTGTGGTGGAGGCGATGAGGGTGATCTTGCCGTTCTCCATGAACTCCAAGAGGGACTGCTGCTGCTTTTTGTTAAAGTACTGGATCTCGTCCAGGTAGAGCAGCACTCCCTCCGGGGCCATGAGAGTGCCGATATCGGCGATGATGTCCTTGATGTCGCTGATGGAGGCAGTGGTGGCGTTGAGGCGGTGGAGGGGCCGGTTGGTGCGCTTGGCGATGATGTTGGCCACGGTGGTCTTGCCGGTGCCGGAAGGCCCGTAAAAGACCAGGTTGGGCACGTCGCCCCCCTCAATGATGCGCCGCAGGAGCCCATCCTTGCCTAAGATGTGGCTCTGGCCCACCACCTCGTCCAGGGTCTGGGGCCGGATCTCGTCGGCCAGAGGTCGGTAACTCATGGTATACCCCCCTTACTGCCGGTCAAAGCCCAGGTAGCGGGTGCCTTGGAAGTGGAGCTGGCCCCGGTCCCCCTCCACCAGCATGCCGTACTCCCGGCCGGAGAGGCGCAGCTCCATGCGGTCGCCGCTCTCCACCTGGAAGGTGGCGTAGTAGCTGGTGGAGGTGCTGGTGTGGCCCGCCATGCCGTCTTGCCCGGCGTGGTGATGGTGGCTCACGTTGGTACGCTTGCTGACCACCGTGGCGTCCACCGTCAGGCGGGGCGACTGGTTGTTTTCATGCCACTGCTTCGCGCCGGAGATGATGGTAAAGAGGATACCGCCGATGACCACCACGAATACAACGATAAAAAAGAGGGGAAAAAGCGATTCAATGAGTCCGAAGGCGTACATGGTCCTTCTCCTTTCTCTCTACATAAGGGGGGCAAACACCCGCAGTACCGCCCGCAGCAGCAGACGGGGGCCGGAGTGGGACCGCCAGCGGCGCAGGGTGATGAGCTCACACTGCGCCAGCGTCTCCAGAAAATCCTCCTTCACGTCCTGAATGCAGGGCGCGCCGCACAGCCATACTCCGTCCTCAAAGTGGAGGAACATGCTGCGGTAGTCCATATTGACCGTGCCCACCGTAGCCCAGCGGTCGTCCACCACGAAGTTCTTGGCGTGGACGAAGCCGGGGGTGTACTCGTAGATCTTCACACCCGCCTCCAGGAGGGGGCCGTAATGGGCTCGGGTCACCTCAAAGATGATCTTCTTGTCGGGAATGTGGGGGGTCATGATACGCACGTCCACCCCCGCCTTGGCGGCGTTGCACAGGGCGGTGTTCACGCTGTCGCTGATGATGAGGTAGGGGGTGGTGATGTATACGTACCCCTTGGCCTTGTTGATGAGGTTCAGATACACCGCCTCCCCCACCGGCTCGTGGTCCAGAGGACTGTCGGTGTAGGGCTGCACGAAGTAGTCCTCACACCCCGGCGCCAGATCCGCCACCGGCTCGGGACGGTAATCGGCCAGATTTTCATCCACCCCGCGGACATGGTCCCACATGGTGAGGAACATCACGGTCATGCTCCACACCGCCTCCCCACGCAGGAGGATGGCGGTATCCTTCCAGTGGCCGTATTTCACCTTATAGTTGATATACTCGTCGGCCAGATTCACGCCCCCGGTAAAGCCCACCTGCCCGTCGACGATGAGGAATTTCCGGTGGTCCCGGTTGTTGAGGCGCAGGGACAGCACCGGGATAAAGCGGTTGAAGACGCAGCAGCGGATGCCCTTTTCCTCCAGCGTCTTGGCGTAGTCCTTGGGCAGGGTAAACAGGGAACCGATGTCGTCGTAGATGACCCGCACATCCACCCCTTCCGATACCTTTTGCTCCAGAATCTCCAGAATAGAGTTCCAGAAGAGCCCCTCCTCAATGATGAAGTACTCCAGAAAGATATAGCGTTTGGCCTTGCGCAGCTCCTCCAGCATCCGGGGAAACACGTCATCTCCCAGAGGGAAGTAGGTGGCCTCAGTGTTGCGGTACACCGGTGCACAGGCGTAGCGCTCCAGATAGCGGGCCTGGTTCACAGAGTCGGCCCCAAAGGGGGCCAGCTGTCTGGCTCGTTCGCTGCCGCCCAACTCCTGGCGCATCTTCCGCTCCATCCCCTGCATCTTGCGGCTCATCCGCTTGGACATGCGGTTGCCGCCAAAGGCCAGGTAGAAGAGCCCTCCGAAGATCGGGAAAAGCAAAATCGGGATCAGCCAGGCGATCTTGTACCCCGGGTCACTCTGGGCGTTGACCAGCCACAGCACCGCCAGCACCGAGAGGATGATACAAAACCAGTAGAAATAGATGAAGTAGTCGGCAAACAGAGCTGTCAGGATCACCAGCTCCGCCACCTGGAGAATGATCAGCAGCCCCACGATGGTAAGTCGGTGAAAGAGAATGGATGTCACTTTTTTTCCCATGGAAACCTCCTGCTCAATGGCCTCCGCCCTATTTGACCACCACGTTCTCCTCCCCCAGCTGTTCCCGAAGCTCCTGGAGCAGGATGGGGTGGATCTGACAGGGCAGGGGCGCAGACCACTCCTCCGTGTCGGTAAATTTGGCCCGCAGTGGCTCCTCGCCCGGGAACATGATCAAGATCTTCTGGATATAACTCCAGCGAGGGTCCCGCTGGCTGGGCAAACGCAGGTATAGCTTGCCTCGCCCATGTCCCTTTCTGGAGGGGGCAGGCGCCTCAACAGGGTCCGCAGCCCCGCTCTCCTCGGTGAGGGGCTGGATGCGGTCGCACATGATCTGGGGATCTTTCTCATCCCGCATGGAAATGCGGCCCTCGACCAAGACCGGCGCGTTCTCCACCAGGTAGGACCCGCACTCCCCCAGCACCCGGGAAAAAACCAGCAGTTCCATGGATCCGGTATCATCCTCCAGCATCACGTAGGCCATAAGACTGTTATTGCGGGTGGTACGGGTCTTGGTGGACACCACCACCCCCGCGATGGTCACCTTCTGGCCGTCGCTGAACTGCCAGGGGCCTCCCTCTTGGCTGAAATCGCTCAGAATAGTGCCCATCGGCACCGCCTGGCAGCGCTTGGCCAGCTCCCGGTACTCATCCATAGGGTGACCGGTAATATAGAGTCCGGTGGTCTCCTTCTCCATGCTCATCAGTTCCCGCCGGGAGAACTCCGGGATGTCCCGCAGCACCAGCTCGGGGGCGGTCTCCAGCTCGTCCCCGCCGCCGCCGAAGAGGTCGAACTGCCCGGCCAGATTTTTCCGCTTGTTCTGGGCGATGGCATCCACCAAGCTCTCATAGGCGTCCAGCAGTTGGGAGCGGCGCACCCCCATGGAGTCGAAGGCCCCGCAGCGGATCAGGTTCTCCAGCACCCGCTTGTTGAGCTCATGGTCAAAGAGCCGCTGGCAGAAGTCGGCAAAATCCCGGAAGGGGCCCCGCGTCCGCTCGGCCAGCACGTCCTTCATAAAGCCCCAGCCGACCCCCTTCACGGCCGCCAGTCCGAAGCGGATGTTGTCACCCGCCACGGTAAAGGATGCGTCCGACTCGTTGATGTCAGGGGGCAGCAGGGCGATGCCGCACTCCTTGCACTCGGCAATATACTCCGCCACCTTCTCGCTGGAGTCCAGCACCGAGGTCAGTAGGGCCGCCATATACTCCCGGGTGTGGTGGCACTTGAACCAGGCCGTCTGGTAGGCCACCACGGCATAGCTCACCGCGTGGGCCTTATTGAAGGCGTACTCGGCAAAGGCTTCGATCTCGTCATAGATGTCCTCAGCGGTCTGCTGGGGGATACCGTTGGCCACGCAGCCGGCGATCCCCCGATCCGGGTCGCCGTGGACGAAGGTGTGGCGCTCCTTCTCGATCTGGGCCCGCTTCTTCTTAGAGATGGCCCGGCGCACCATGTCGGCCTGGCCCATGGTGTAGCCCGCCAACCGGCGGAAGATCTCAATGACCTGCTCCTGGTAGACGATGCAGCCGTAGGTCACCGACAAAATGGGCTTCAGTGTGGGATGCTTGTACTTCACCTGGTCGGGATTGTGCTTACAGGCAATAAACCGGGAAATGGAGGTCATGGGGCCGGGGCGGTAGAGGGCAATAATGGCGGTGATGTCCTCCAGGTTATGGGGCTTGAGCCCCACGCACACCCCGGTCATGCCGGAGGACTCCATCTGGAACACGCCGGAGGTCTTGCCGTCGGACAGCATCTGGAACACCGCCGGGTCGTTGTCCGGGATATCCGCCAGGTCAAAGTCGGGCACGGTCTTGCGCACCATTTTCACGGTGTCGTCCAGCACAGTCAGGTTGCGCAGGCCAAGGAAGTCCATTTTCAGCAGGCCCAGCTCCTCCAGCGTGGTCATGACATACTGGGTGACCACCGACTCGTCGTTTTTGGCCAGAGGCACGTAGTCTACCACCGGCCGGCGGGTGATGACCACACCGGCGGCATGGGTGGAGGCGTGGCGGGGCATCCCCTCAATGGCCTTGGCGGTGTCGATGAGATTGCGCACCCGCTCGTCCCCCTCGTAAGCGTCCCGAAGGGGCTTGGACAGCTGCAGAGCCGTCTCCAGGGTAATGGGCTTGTTGTCCGGCCCCTTGGTGGGCACCTGTTTGGCCACCGCGTCCACGTCGGCATAGGGGATATTCAAAGCCCGGCCCACGTCCCGGATGGCCGCCCGGGCGGCCATGGTGCCGAAGGTGACGATCTGGGCCACATGGTTCTCGCCGTATTTGTGCTGGACATACTCCATGACCTCCTGCCGGCGGTGGATGCAGAAGTCCACGTCAATATCCGGCATGGTCACCCGCTCCGGGTTCAGAAATCGCTCGAAGTACAGATCGTACTTCATGGGGTCGATCTCCGTAATGCGCAGGCAGTAGGCCACCATGCTCCCCGCCGCCGAGCCACGACCGGGGCCCACAGGGATACCGCGGCCTTTGGCGTAGCCAATGAAGTCGGAGACGATCAGGAAGTACTCCACAAAGCCCATCTGCCGGATGACCCCCATCTCGTACTCCAGGCGCTGGCGGTAGCCCTCCGGCGCATCGGGGTAGCGGAGGGCAAAGCCGTCGTCGCACAGCTTCTGGAAGTAAGCGTCTCCGTCGGTCCAGCCCTCGGGCAGCTTGAACTCCGGCAGATGGTACTTGCCGAACTCGAACTCCACCTGGCAGCGGTCGGCGATCTTCTGGGTGTTCTCCACCGCCTCGGGCACCTCCGGGAAGAGGGACGCCATCTCCTCCTCCGACTTGATGTAGAATTCTTTCGTCTCGAACCGCATCCGGGAGGGGTCGTCCACCGTCTTGCCCATCTGGATGGCCATGAGGGTGTCCTGGGTGGCGGCGTCTGCTCGGGTGAGATAGTGGGCGTCGTTGGTGACCACCAGAGGAATGCCGGTCTCCTGGTGAATGCGCAGGATACCCTGGGCGGCCTCCCGCTGGGCGGGGATGCCGTGGTCCTGGAGCTCCAGGAAGTAATTGCCCTTGCCGAAGATCTCCTCCATCTCCAGGGCGTGGGCCTTGGCCCCCTCGTAGTTGCTGCCCAGGATGAGCCGGGGCACCGCGCCGGCCAGACAGGCCGAGAGGGCGATTAGGCCCTCATGGCGCTCCCGCAGGAGGTCCATGTCCACCCGGGGCTTGATATAGAACCCCTCCAGGAAGGCCTGGGACACCATATAGCAGAGGTTCCGGTAGCCCACCTCATTCTCACACAGAAGGACCAGATGCCGGGCGGCGGAGTCATACTCGTGGACCTTGTCAAAGCGGGTGCGGGGGGCCACATAGACCTCGCAGCCCACAATAGGCTTCACTCCCTCCGCCTTGCAGGCCTTGTAGAAGTCCACCACGCCGTACATCACGCCGTGGTCGGTGATGGCCACCGCGCTCTGTCCCAGGTCCTTCACCCGCTGTACCAGCTTGGGGATACGGCAGGCCCCATCCAGGAGGCTGTATTCGGTGTGGACATGCAAATGGGCAAAAGACATTCAAGTTCCTCCTTCTGGTGTGAAACCAATGTATACTCGTCGGCTGGGCGTCCGGGACTATCTTGCCAGCTCCATCAGCTTGCGCAGCCGGTGATTGAGGCAGGACTTGGTCACCGGCGGGTCGCTGGCCTCAGCCAGCTGGGAGAGGGTCAGCTCCGGGTGGTCCACCCGCAGCGCTGCCGTGGCCTTCAGCTTGTCCGGCAGATCCTCCAACTGCCCCCGCTCCTCCAGACGGCGGATAGCGGCGATCTGCTCCTGGGCGGCGTCCACCACCTTGTCCAGGTTGGCCGCGTCGCAGTTCATGCGGCGGTACACCCCCACCAGCACCGCCTTCTCCGCCCGCACCGAGCGGACCTGCTCCGCCGCGCCGGGCGCGCCGATGCAGTCCAGAAAGCGGCCGATGGCCTGGCTCTGCTTGAAATAAGTAAGGTAATTGGACTTACGGGTGGTCTCCTTGGGGGAAAAGCCCTCCTCCACCAGAAGGGCGGCGAGCTCCCGACTCACATTGTAATGGGAGGTTGCCAGCTCCAGATGGTAGCGCTTGGCCGGGTCGGTCACTGCGCCGCCGGCCAGAAAGGCCCCCCGGAAGAAGGCAGCTCGGCAGCCCTCTTCCTCCAGCACGGCGAAGTTGATGTGGTGGGCCAGGGTCTCCCCCGGGTCATAGCCGAAGCTCTCCCACACGGCCGAGAGCTTTTCCGGAGTCCGGAGCTCAAAGACCCGCTTGCCCGCCCCCGGCTCCGGCAGGCGGTCAAAGGTCACGCCGAAGGCCCGGTCAAAGAGCTCCGGCAGACGGCGGGCAAAGTCGGGCGACTCGGTGACGATCCGCGCTCCTGTCCCCGAGCACTGGTTGCAGAAGAGCAGCACGCCGTAGGCCTCCGCCTGGGCATGGTCCCGCTGGTCCAGCAGCACCCCGCACAGCTCCCCCTTCACGTCCGACGCAAAGGACATGGGTGTTCCTCCTTCTCCATTTTAAAAGATGCGGGTGTCGGCCCGCTGGCGGTAGATGTCCATCACCGCCTCGGCTAGGCGCTTCACCGAGTGGCGGGCG
>DYBS01000044.1:12440-13221 GCA_019418525.1 Clostridiales bacterium | reverse complement strand
CAGAACAATGCCCGGGCGATTTTTGACCGGCAGTACCTCAACGAGGCGGGAAGGAAGGCGCTGAACAGCAGCTTTCACTACGATATGGAGACTCTGCGCCTGACCGGGGCCTTCGACGGGGAGACTTTCACTCCGGTGACCATGGAATACATCGACCGGGATACAGTATGGACCATTCTGACGGAGCGGGGGAGCGGCAGCTACACCGTCTCCGGCATCGTGGAGGAATACGATCTGCCCTGGACCACCTTTTATGAGAACCCCGACGCCCTGTCCCCGGGGGCGGAGCCGGTCACCTTCTACTCCGACTGGTTCGATGTTTGCTATAACGAGTCCTCCCCGGCGTTCTCGTACCGGGGCGAGCGGTATGAGAACGTCGCCGCGCTGGTGTCCGCTCTGGGTCCGGAGCTGAAAAACGGCTGGCAGAACCTGAGCGGATTTGAGGGACTTGAGCAGATCCTGGTCAGCATGAGCTACTGCACCGAGTACGCTGGAAGGATCTATTGCGGCCCCTATTATCACGGGCCGGACAGTTACCAGGACGGGGGCGATACCCTGCACTTCTATCTGGTCAGCGTGGTGTACGCCTCTCCCTGGCGTACCGCGCTGGGGGAGTTAAGGTGGTTCTATGTAGTCACCTTCCTGCTGGGGGCAGCGCTGACGCTGCTGGTGCTGCGCATCCTCCGGCGGCAGCTCATCCGGCCGGCCCGGCTGGTGGGGGAGACCCTGACCGAGGGGAAAAATCTCCTGGCCCTGGAGCCGGGGGAGGACTGGACCTGGC
>DYBS01000044.1:0-12430 GCA_019418525.1 Clostridiales bacterium | reverse complement strand
TGGCGGGAGGGTGCAGCCCTCAAGCGGGGGTTCCAGGACGCCGCCGACCGGGAGCGGTTCGCCCGGAACGAGATCACCCGGCTGAACACCGCCCTGGATTTTGCCAAAACCGCCGAGGAGAACCGGCGGCAGATGACCTCCCACATCGCCCACGAGCTGAAGACCCCTCTGGCGGTGGTCCACAGCTACGCCGAGGGGCTCAAGGAACACATAGCGGAGGACAAGCGGGACAAGTACCTGGACGTGATCCTCTCCGAGACCGAGCGGATGGACGGCATGGTGCTGGAGATGCTGGACCTATCCCGCCTGGAGGCGGGCAAGGTGAAGCTGGCCCGGGACACCTTCTCTCTGGGGGACCTGGCCCGGTCCATCTTTGCAAAGCTGGAGCGGGCGGCGGAGGCAAAGGAATTGCAGCTGACCTTCCGCTTCCCGGAGGACACCACCATTACCGCCGATGAGGGGCGGATTGCCCAGGTGGTGGAGAACTTCGCCACCAATGCCGTGAAGTACACATCCGTGGGGGGCAAGATCGCCGTCTCCATCTATCGGCGGTGGGACAAAACCACCTTTGCGGTGGAAAATGAGTGCCCGCCCCTCTCGAACGAGGCCCTCTCCAAGGTGTGGGACACCTTCTACCGGGTGGATGAGGCCCGCTCCGGCGGCGGCACCGGCCTGGGACTGGCCATCGCCAAGAGCATCATCGAGCTCCACGGCGGCAAGTGTAAGGCCTATAACACCCGGACAGGCGTGCGGTTTGAATTTACCCTGTGAGCGGCAGGCCCCAGTTGACAAATACCCTGGGGCCTGCTAAAATGAACAAAGTTCAGAATGGGGAGGGAACACACCGTGAACACCATCGTCACATCCCGGGAGGAGATCCTGAAGACCAGCCGGGAGCTGCTCCGGCGGGATGGGTGGAGCGCCATCCATATCCGGGGGGTGGCCGCCGCCTGCGGCGTGTCGGTGGGCTCCATCTACAACTACTTCCACGCCAAGTCGGAGCTGGTGGGGGCTGTGGTGGAGAGCGTGTGGTGCGATATCTTCCGCCGGGCGGAGGGGGAGCCCCCCTTTCCCGACACCTGTGCCTGCATCACCTGGCTCTACCGGCGCATGGAGTACGGGGCGGAGGAGTACCCGGGCTTCTTCACCCTCCACGCCATGCCCTTCCTACGGGAGGAGAAAGCCGACGGCAAGGCCCGGATGGAGCGGACCTGGGACCACGTGCTCCGGGGGCTGACGGCGGTGCTGAAGCGGGACCCCAACATCCGCCCCGGCGCCTTTGATGACACCTTTACGGCGGAGAAGTTTGCGGACGTCCTCTTCTCCCTGATGCTCTCCGCCCTGCTGCGTCAGGACTACGACCCCGCCACCGTGCTGGAGCTCCTCCGCCGGACCCTCTATTGAGAAGTTCCCACCGGAAGGTGGGACTTTTTACGATAGAAATTGAACGATGTTCACTCAGAAAGGACGATTTTATGAAAGTCAGACGCAATACCCTCCTGCTGCTGGCCTGCCTAGTGTGGGCGGCAGCGGGGTTCAACATCCTGCGCATCGGCCTGATGGCCTACCCGGCCTACGTGAGCGGGTGGAATCTGCTGCTGTCGGTGCTGGTCTTTGCCGTGTTCCAGCGCTTCATCTTTGGCCGCCTAGTGAAAAAGCACACCGCGCGCATCACAGGCTATGAGGAGGAGAGGCACTTTTTCCTCAAATTTTTTGACGGCAAGGCCTTTGCCATCATGGCGGTGATGATGACCGGCGGCATCGGCCTGCGGGTGTCCGGCCTGGCGCCGGAGCGCTTCATCGCGGTCTTTTACTCGGGGCTGGGGGCGGCGCTGCTGCTGGCCGGGCTCCTGTTCGGACGCAATTTTGGAAAAGCCGCTCTGGCCGACCGCCGGAGCTGAGAAAGGAAGAACCTGTATGCAAGCCATTGGAGAAACCCTCTTTGATATCGTCTATCTGACCACGGTCCTCACCCTGGGCATCCGGATGCTCCGCCGCAGCGGGGCGCTGGCGCAGTACCGCCTCTTCGGCGCCATGGCGGTGGTGCTGGGGGCGGGAGACGCCTTCCACCTGGTGCCCCGGGCAGTGGCCCTGTGCACCACCGGCCTGGACCACTACACCGCCGCTCTGGGCCTGGGCAAGGCCATCACCTCGGTGACCATGACCATCTTTTACGTCCTGCTCTATCAGGTCTGGCGCAAGCGCTACGAGGTCCGGGGCCGGAGCGGGCTCACCGCCGCTGTATATCTTCTGGCCGGGGCGCGCATCCTGCTGTGCCTGATGCCTCAGAACCGCTGGCTCAGCCCCGACGCCCCCCTCTCCTGGGGCATCTATCGCAACATTCCCTTCGCCTTGCTGGGACTGCTGGTGGTGGTGCTCTTCTTCCGCAGCACCCGGGCGCACGGGGACCGGGCGTTCCGCTGGATGTGGCTGACCATCGTGCTCAGCTTCGCCTTCTATATTCCGGTGGTGCTCTTTGCCGACGCCGTCCCCATGGTGGGGATGCTGATGATCCCCAAGACCTGCGCCTATGTGTGGACGGTGGCCATCGGCTACCGGGCTATGGGAGCGGACCTGGCCGCCAGTCGGGCAAATTGACAAAGGTCTCGGGAGATGGTACCATCTTTTCAGAACAGCGAACCAGGAAAGGGGTACAGACTATGAATGCACAGCAGGCGGCCATCTGGGGCACCGGAGGCATCGCACAGACCCACGCCATGGCCCTCCGGGCCAGCGGCATCCCCATCCACACGGTGGTGAACCCACACGGGGCGTCGGCCCAGGCCTTCGCGGAGCAGTGGGGGGTGCCCCACTGGTCGGCGGACCGGGAGGCGCTGCTGGACGAGGCCATCGGCTCGGTCCACGTGTGCACCCCGCCGGGGCTCCACTATGAAATGGTAAAATTCCTCCTGGAGCACGGCAAGCACGTGCTGTGTGAAAAGCCTCTGTGTCTGGAGCCGGAGCAGGCCGACGAGCTGGAGCGGCTGGCCCGGGAGAAGGGGCTCACCTGCGCGGTGAACCTGAATGTGCGCTACCACCCGGCCTGTCAGGAGGCCAGAGCGCGCATCGCCGCGGCGGACTTCGGGCCGGTGTACCTGGTCCACGGCAGCTATTTGCAGGAGTTCCACGCCCTCCCCGCCCCCTGCGGCTGGCGGTACGACGAGGCGGTGGGTGGGGCCATGCGGGCGGTCACCGAGATCGGCACCCACTGGCTGGACCTGGCGGAGTACCTCACCGGGCAGAAGATCACAGCGGTACAGGCCCTCTTCGGCTGCTTCCAGCGGGAGCGGGTGCGGAAGGGCGACTTGATGTACGCCCCCGGAACGGCGGAGGGGGAGCCGGTGACGGTGAACTCCGAGGACAGCGCCCTTTTGCAGTTCCGCATGGAGAGCGGGGCCATCGGCTCGGCGGTACTTTCCGAGGTGTCCCACGGCCGCACCAACCACCTTACCATGGAGGTCACCGGTGCCAACCGCAGCGTGTGGTGGGACAGCGAGCAGAGCACCGCCCTCCACGGCGCGTCCAAGGGCAGCGGGGTGCAGACCGCCCTCTACCCCTTTGGCTTCAACGGCTTTACCGACACCTTCCTCACCCTGGCCGGGCGCTATTACGCGGCTCTGGGCTGGACCGCTCCAGCGGAGGCGGGGGAGTTCCCAACCTTTGCCGACGGGGCCCGGCTGGTGCGGCTGTGCCGGGCGGTGGAGCGCAGTGCCCGAACCGACGGGACCTGGGTAGACGTGTAAGGAGGAAGGAACATGGATCAGATCGAACAGATCATTCAAATTTTGGGTTTGCAGCCTTTGGAGCAGGAGGGTGGACTCTTCCGCTCCACCTACCGTTCCCCCGCCAAGGTGGACGGCAAGGACATGGGCTCGGCCATCTACTTCATGCTCACCGGCCAGGGGTACTCCCACCTGCACCGGCTGATCACCGACGAGGTGTACCACTTCTACGGCGGCGATCCGGTGGAGCTGCTGGAGCTGCTGCCCGATGGCAAGAGCCGGGTGACGGTGCTGGGGAGCGACATCTGCGCCGGGCAGGAGGTACAGCATGTGGTCCCCGCCGGTACCTGGCAGGGCTCCCGGCTGCTCCCCGGTGGGAAATACGGCCTTATGGGCACCACGATGAGCCCCGGCTACGACGATTCTGATTATGAGCACGCCGCTGACCCGGCGGCGCTGATGGAGCAATACCCGGAGCAGGCCCAGCGCATCCGCCTTCTCACCGGCGAGACCCGCTACCGCTGACCGGTCCAAAACGCAAAACAAGCCCGGAACAAACGTAAGTTTGTTCCGGGCTTGTTGGTTTTTCAGGAGAGCCGCTCCTCCGGGAGGCAGTCACCCAGGGCGTCCCGGGCAGCCTGGGCGGCCTCATAGAGCTCGGGAGAGATGAAGCGGCCCACATCGGCTGCCAGCGAGCGGATGGTCCGGTCCAGGCGGTCGGGGTAACCGTGGAAGTAGTCCATATACCCCATGCAGCGGATAGCGGTGCGCACCACCTGGGCGCTGAGGGGGATGGGATTGGCGCTCTGCTCGGTGGGATAGCCGCTGCCGTCATAGTTCTTGTGGTGCCAGTAGGCGATCTCGGCGGCGTAGCGGGCCAGAGGTCGGGCGCTGGAGGGGCCGGTGGTGAAAAGGGCGTGGCCCAGCGCGGTGTGGCGGAAGTAGACATCCTGTCCCGCTCCGCCCTGATCCTGCCCCTGCTCAATGACGCTGTCCGGGATGCCCAGCAGCCCCACGTCGCAGTAGGCGGCGGCGCGGCCAATGAGCTGGGCCTCCTCCCGGGTCAGCCCGCAGGCGGGCACGGCCTTGCACAGACCCTCCGCAAGCGCGGCGGAAATGCGGCCTAGGGTGTGGTATTTGGCGGGGGAGAGGTTGGGCCGGGCCTGGAAGAAGAGTTCCAGCAGACGATCCCAGTACTCCGCCTCGGTGAGGGTGTCGGCGGGAGTGGCTGGCTGGGCCAGCTCGGGAGAGGGCTCCGGTCCGTCCAGAATGGTGGAGCCGGGAGGCCAGGCACGCCGGACACAGCCGCAGACCCGCTCCTGTACGGTGAGGGGGTCCACTGGCTTGACCAGAAAGTCCACCGCCCCCTTGTTCAGGCCGCTGAGCACATACTCCTCCCGTGCGTCGGAGGTGATGAGGATAACGGGGAGAGAAGCAGTCTCCTGAGCGGCCTGCAGCTGCTGCAGAACCTGAAAACCGGCCCCACGCCGTCCCAGGCAGATGTCCAGCAGTACAGCGCAGATGCGCTGGGGATTGCGGTGGATATAGGCGATGGCGGGGCGCGACTCTTCAAAACACTCTACCTGGAACAGATGCTTGAAGATCTCACGCAGAATGGCCAGATCCAGGGGGGAGTCGTCAATAACCAGCAACGTATCTCGGTTCATGGGCATCCTCCTTCGGCCGGCATAGCTTGATAGTCTTGGATGAGGGCGGTCAGTGGAGCGGCGGCAGCGGTGAGCTGATCCACAAGGGCCTCCAGCCGCTCCGGGCGGCTCAGACCATAGGCGCGGTACTCCTCCAGCAGGAGCTGGGCGGGTTGGAACAGAGAGCGGATGCTCAAGTTTCCGGCCATCCCCTTCAAATCATGGACACGGGCATAAAAATCCTCCTCCTGGCCGCTGTGCAGGGCCTGCCGGATGGCGGGTAGGTCCAGGGTCTGGGGCAGGCGGCAGAGGAAGGAGAGATAGAGGTCCCGGTTGCCCATGAAGCGGGCCAGGGCGTCCGGGACATCCACGCCGTTCCGGGCGAGGGCGTCGAGAAATGCGGTGGGCTCCATGGGAAAGGACCTCCTTGCAAAACATTCAAATGGAAGAGCCGGGCTTCTCCGGCTGCCCAGTGGAGGGCGTGGGCGGAGCCGGCTTGTGTCCACACAGGGCCGACTCCAGCTCGGCCACCAGAAGCGCCGAGGCCGTACCGGCGGCGTCCTGATTGGTGGCGGCGGCCTTCTGCAGCTCACTGCGCAGCACCAGCACCTCCCGGGGGGCAGACACGCCGATGTTTACCTGGCCGTTGGACTCCACGGACAGGATCGTGATGCTGATCTGGTCACCGATCATCAGCGATTCCCCCGCTTTGCGGCTGAGGACCAACATCTAACCCACCTCCCGGTTGGAGAATTCCTCCAGACGGTGGCGCATGTGATACATGTCGGTGTCCAGAATGACCTGGGCGGCCCGGTGGAGATCGGGGTTGACCACCACGGGACAGCGCAGGTTGACCGTACTCTCCGACACCGGTTCACGGGCCACGCACATGACGTAGTAGCACAACTCATAGCTGTGGGAGACCCCCATCAGCTGCAGCTCCTCCGGGGAGAGCTGGGGCGCATAGTCGGGCTGGAGGGAGAAGGGATTCATAAGGATGAAGGCGGGAGAGACAGCGGCTACACTCTGCAGACACAGCATGTTCCCCTGGCTGCCGGAGAAGGGGAGGAGCAGAAAGCGTTTTTCATTCTCAAAGCCAAACAGTCCGTTGGGGAATTCCAGCACATCTTCGGGGGCATAGGTAATACGTCCGAAATATTTGGTATCCAGCTCCAAATCAGTCCACTCCTTCTCAGGCGTTCACATCCAGCGGCTGGTAATCGGGGTCGGCGGAAGGGGGTACGTACAAAGGGCCGCCCACATACTTGATGATGACGTCGGGGCGCTGGGTCATGGTGAACTCGATATCGCCGGGGACAAAGGTAAAGCTCATCTTCTCCATGCGCCAGTCAAAGTTCAGTTTGTCCATCTGATACTGAATACTCAGCTCTCCCCCATCCCAGCTGATGTCCGGGCCGGTGGAGGGGAGAAAGTCGATGTTCAGGTTGGTCGGGGAACCCAGATTCTGCTGTTTGGCCAGCTGAGGGATCACGTCCTGGCCGATCTTGGCCTCCATCATCATCCGGCCCTCCCGAGCCAGTACACCGGTGGCCTGGTAGGCCCCCTCCACCCCGGCCTGGGCCTGCTGGCGGATGACGGTAGCGGTGGTGGGGGTCACAGAATTGCGGGCCTCGAAGGTGTCCAGATTGACCTTGATGGGCTGGCTGCGAATATTCAGCCCACCTTTATCCCGGGAGATTTCCACCTGGGCGGTGCCCCGGGCGTACTCCAGACGGGCGTGGGTGACTTTCATCTGAATCTCAATGGGGACCGTTTTAATTTCAATAAGCGGATCCATGGTGTTGAAGACTCCTTCCCTGCGTGAAACGCGCCTTTCAAACAGTTAACTCAGATAGTCCATCAGAGATTGGGGAACAATATTGGAACCCACCTGGAGGGCGGCATTGTAGCTGGTCTGCATGGAGACCAACGTGAGGATGGCCTCCACCTGATCGATCTGCTCGATGCTGTTAAGCTCGGTATTCAGAGAGTAGAAGGTGCTCTCCAGCTGGGTCTGATTGGTCTGGAGGTACTTGGCATCTGTTTCCAGCTGGACATGCTGGTTGCTCAAATTCTCCTGAGCGGTGGAGAACTTGTCCATCAGGCGCTGGGCGTCCTGATAGTTGCCGGCATCGCCCCAGGTTCCGGCTTCCCCGCTGGCGGCGGTGGACTGGTCATAGCCCTTGAACACCTCGGCAGCCCGCAGCATGATAGAGACGATGTTCTTGGGGTCGCCGTCCTCGTCCAAACCATACCCACCGATAAAATCAATGCCAGAGATGGCGGCATCAAAAGCGGTGGAATCCACCACCTGGCCGTCTTTTACCTCAAAACCAATGCCGATGTCCACATACTGGTGTTCATTGGACCACTTTTCCAACATCTCACCATTCGTGTAGTTGCCCTTGGAGGGGTCCTCCGGATCCCTGGCAACCGGACCGTTTTCTCCCTGATATTCCTCTGCATAGTAATTGGCATCAGCATCTACCCGCACACCCCGATAGGTGAGGTAGTGCTTATCCCCATCTGTCTCGATGGCAAAGGGAGGATTTTTAGTGTCCGCGCCATTGAAGACGTAGTTGCCGTCGTACTTGGCGTTCAAGCTCTGTACCATGGCCTCAGCGCCGGAGAGGATCACGTCGCCCTGAGTGTTCAGGGTGCTCCAGCCGGGCTGGTTCATGCCCTTGATCAGGGGGGTCTCAGCCAGGTCATGGGTCAGGTCGTTGATCATATCGTCGGCCATATCCCAGGCGGAGGAGAACTTGTTGTACACCGTCTTGTTGTTGGCCGCCTGGGCGTTGGTGGCGTTCAAAGAGCTGTGGATCTGAAAGGCCCGGGTGGCAGCGGCAGGATCGGCAGAGTAGCTGTCAAAATTCCGACCGGTGGTCAGGGCGTTCATAGCTGAGTAAAGCTGATTGGAATTTTTCAGCAGATTTTTCTGATATGTATAAAGGGTGGAATTGGTGGTAATGCGGATCATGGTTTATTCACCTCGTATGAAAAAGCACCAAATTATACAGTTCCGTTGATGAGGGAGTCCAGTGCCTCGTTGAGCGTGTTCATCAGGCGGCAGGCGGCGGTGTAGGCCTTCTGGTAGGTCATCAGGTTGGTGGCCTCATCGTTGAGGTCCACGCCGGTGACCCCCTCGCGATCCACGTACAGGTCGCTCATGGTGACGGTGTAATTGTTCAGGATGGCGTCGGTGCTCATCTGATCCTCCGCCAGCGTGGACTGGATCTTCAGCAACATATCCTCAAAGGTGCCGGTGAAGGAGTCGCCATCCGCGTCATTTTGTACATTTTGAGGTACAAAATTGATTTCCTGATCAAAGAGAGCCAGGAACTTCGCCAGTTGGGAGGTGTCTCCGCTGGGGGCGTTTGCGTCCGCAGTGGTCTGAATGGACACTTTCTGGTTGGCCCAGGAATTGGACACAGAGATATTGCTGGCGGTAATGCCAGTAGCATCATCTGTATTGCTACCTGTGCTAAATAGGTTGCCGGCACCCTCCAGACCGGTGTTGTTCAACTCGTTCATCTTCGTGGCAAACTCATAGGCCAGGGAGTCCAGGGCCTTCTGATAGTAGGGGATGCCCCGGGTGGTGGAGGCGTCCTTATCATTATTAATATCATCCTGAGAGGCATATTCGCCCTCACCGGTGAGGATGTCCCGAATGGACTGGATGGAGCCGTACAGGTCGCCTTCGACTAAGGTAGTATTGGTAGATGGAGTCGAGAGATTGACATTTCCCTTATCGTCTTTCAAGGCAGACAGAGTAATATCATACCCATCTGCCGCAGTGCCCACACTTACCTTGGTGGCATACAGCCCATCTACCAGGACGTGATCCTCATGTCCAACTCCGCTGGCCAGGGTGACAGTGAGCTTTTCCACCTGGGTGTTGGCGCCTACGTCCTCCATGGAGTATTTCACATCGATGTCCATGTACCCGCTGAGCTCGTCCAGCAGCCGGTTGCGCTCGTCCCGCAGCTCCAGACCGGGGTCGCCCCGGATGTCGGCGTCCCGGATGGACAGGTTCAGATCCCGAATCTGGGTGAGAATGTTATTGACCTCTGTGACCTGCTGATTCAGCTTGGTCTCGTAGGTGCCCTGCAGCTGAGTGAGCGCACGGGCGTAGGAGTTGAAATAAGTGGTCAGCGACTCGGCGGAGGAGCGGATCAGGTCATTATACGTGCTGGAGCCGCCGCTGGCGATGGCCTGGCTGATCAGATCCCGCATGTCGTTGAGCTGGCTGAGGATCACGCCGTCGTCCTGTTCCAGGTCGCCCTTGCCCACTTCGTCCAGAATTTTGGCCAGGGAGTTGAGGCCCTCCAGCTTGGCGTTGGCGGAGCCCACATCGGTGGTGGCTTTCCGATAGGAGATGTCCAGTCCGGGGTCCCGCAGCTGGGTGATTCCCGCCACCAGGGAGCCCTGGCCCACGCGGTTGCTGTAAGTAGAGGAATAACGATCCACAGCGGAGGGAATCAGGCTGACCTGATTGAGCCGCTGGCGGGTGTAGCCGGGGGTGTTGATATTGGTGATGTTGTTACCAGTCACGTCCAGGCCCTTCTGGGCGGCATAGATGCCCATGCGGACGGTGGTAAAGGAACCGAATGTACTCATGCTGTGCTCCTCTCAAACTCGGAAGTCCGTCTGCGACGCCTTGGGGGCGGGTGCCTCCTTGACCTGCTGGCGCCGGTCCAGCTCCTGCTGGATCCGGTGGAGGTTGGACTCCATCAGGGTGCGGGCTGCGGTGCGGGCGCTGGAGAGCACCTGGTAGCTGCGGATGAGCTGCTGGGTGATGTCCGAGGCCTGCTGTCTGTACTCAGGCGGGCAGTGTTTGGGCAGGTCCCGCAGAGGGACCTGTTCCAGGCCCAGCTGTGCCAGCAGACGGGTGCGCTTCTGCTCCCGGCCCCGCAGATCCAGCGCGGCGGCCTGTTCCTGCTTCATGCACTGCTCTAGATCCGCCAGATTTCCCGCGCGTACCGCGGTGATTTTACGCTGCTCCAGTCTGGTCAGGGAATCCAATACCTGACAGAGCTCCGATAAAAAGACCAGATAGGATTGTATCTCCACGTCACTCATCCTCCGTCATCAGCAACATCCGGGCGGCGATCTCCCGGGGGTTGGGCTGGTATTCGCCGGAGAGGACCTGCCGCCGCAGCTGCTCCAGCTCCTGCGTGGTGGTCTGGGTGCGGACCTCCTGGGAGATATGGCCCACCGTCTCTTTCAAGCGGCGCTCCGTCTCATCCAGACAGGAGGAGAACTGGACCTGATCGTACCGCTGCTCCGGAGCGACCGGAGCGGTAGCGTCAGATTTTCGGTTGTACGGAGCCGTACCGCCCACAGGGCAGCTTCCGCCGGTATAGATCCGCAACATCGCAAGCCCTCCTTTTTCTGTTCTTGATACAACCAGGCCGGACGGAGTCCGGCGCTGGAATGGCTTTCACTGTATATATCGGCCAAACCCATGGAAACATAAGGGGCCGAACGAAAAAAAGCCTGGAAGCGGGAAAAAATTTTCTTTGTATATTTATCTTTCCAACGTTTTGGGTCGATATTCTGAATATAGGAAGTAATAGCCACCTGTGGTGCCGGGGGCGGGGTGCCGCCACCGGCAGTTATAGAAAAGGAGCGATACCCATGCGTTATGAAGTGACACAAGATCTGATAACTGGAAACGCACTGATCGATTCAGAGCACCGTCAGCTGTTTGATGCGGTGAACCGTCTGATGGACGCCTGTTCCCAGGGACAGGGCCGGGCCCAGATTCAGTCCACGTCCAAATTTTTGAGCGACTATGTGGTCAAGCACTTCCAGGACGAGGAGCGTCTGCAGACCCAGAATAAGTATCCCAACTATCCCACCCACAAGACCTTCCACGACGGCTACCGCAATCAACTGGCGATGACAGCACAGGAGCTGCTGCGGGAGGGTCCCACGGTCAAGGCGTTGGGGGATCTGAACCAGGTCATCGGGGTGCTGGTGTCCCACATCCGCACCGAGGACAAGCGCCTGGCCCGGTACATCCGGGAGCAGAAGTAAAATACTAGATCGATCAAACAGCGGAGGCGCTCCTCAATGAGGAGCGCCTCCGCTGTTTTTAGGAAGAGGAAGGGAGCGTCAGGTCAGTGGGGAGGCCTGACCGGATGCCCGGTCCAGCCGGTAGACCTGTAGATCCGGAAGGGTGAGCAGGAAGCTCTGCTGGAACTGGTAGGGCTGACGCTGGTAGACGTTGATGCAGTAACAGGACTGACCGTCCAGCAATACAGTGCCGTCCTGAGGTATGAAGAGGTAGTCCGCCGTCTGGCCCGAAAGTCCCAGCTGTTCCGGGGGCATCTTCCGGAGGCAGTCCACGGCCTCCTCCAGTGTGACCGTCTCCGGCTGGGGCAGCTCCGAGGCCGGAGTGAGGGAGGGAGTCACCGAGCAGGAAGTCTCATCCCACTGGATGGTCAGAAGCAGTACTTCCTCTGGGTCCTCCGTCTCGTGAGCGGCCAGCACCTCTCCGGATGCAGCGGAGAAGTCAGTTTCACTGCCGCTCTCCGGGTCCGGTTCGATGGTGCAGTCGTAGTCCGCTTCCAGCGCCTGGGTATAGCTTTGGGCGGTCTCGCCGCCGCTGGACAGCTGGGAGTAGACGTAAGTGGTGTTGCCGCTCTCCTCGTCCTGATTCTGCTGGAACTGGACATCGCTGTCCAGGGTGACCAGGGAATTCAGGGAAGGCAGGCTCTCCTCATCCACGGTGTAGTTTTCAGGGAGATCCGCCGCCTTGTCTCTGCCGCCGCAGCCTGCCAGCAGAAGCAGGGCGGTCAGCAGCGGCAGAAGGATGTTTGCTACGGGTTTCACGATGATTTCACCTCGTCCTCGTATCCGATGTCCACCTGGTCCCCCGGATGGAGCACCTGCTGAAACTGGCACTCCCCACCGTTGAGCCGTAGGGTAACCGGCCGCTGCACCTGTTTGAAGTCCAGACCGGAGCGCTCCAGCAGGTCCATCACATAGTGGGGAGAGCCGTCGGCCTTGGGAGGGAGGAGGACGGTTTGCCCGTTGAGACGGACGGAGCAGGAG
>DYBS01000043.1 GCA_019418525.1 Clostridiales bacterium | reverse complement strand
GGAATGGGCTCCGGGGCGGCCTCAACAGGCGCCGGGCCGGGAACCAACTCCTCAGCAAAGGTGTGGTAGGCCGTCAGGCCCGTGCCGGCAGGGATCAGCTTGCCGATGATGACATTCTCCTTCAGGCCCACCAGATGATCGGCCTTGCCCTTGATGGCGGCCTCCGTCAGGACCTTGGTGGTCTCCTGGAAGGAGGCGGCGGACAGGAAGGAGTCCGTGGCGAGAGATGCCTTCGTGATGCCCATCAGCAGCTGGGTGCCTACGGCGTGGCGCAGAGGCTCGCCGTTCTCCTGCCGCTCACCGGCGGCGTTGCGGCGGTCGATCTCCTCGTTGGCGTCGTCCAGCTCCAGGACGTCCACCATAGAGCCGTCCAGCAGCTTGGTGTCGCCGGCGTCCTCCAGACGGACCTTGCGCATCATCTGGCGGACGATGATCTCGATATGCTTATCGTTGATATCCACGCCCTGCTGGCGGTACACCCGCAGGACCTCCTGGATCAGGTAGTTGTACACGGCGTCAGCGCCGCGAATGCGCAGCACCTCGTGGGGATTCAACGCACCGTAGGTCAGCTGGTGGCCGGCCTCGATCACGTCGCCGTCCTTCACCAGCAGGCCGGTGTGAGGCACCGCGTAGGTGCGGGTGTCCCCGTCAGGTGCGGTGATGACGATGTTCACCAGGCTGCCCTTGCTGGTCTCTTCGAACTTGACCGTGCCGCCGATCTCTGCCAGAGTAGCCATCCGCTTGGGCTTACGGGCCTCAAACAGTTCCTCGACACGGGGAAGACCCTGGGTGATGTCGCCGCCGGCCAGACCGCCGGTGTGGAAGGTACGCATGGTCAGCTGGGTGCCGGGTTCGCCGATGGACTGGGCGGCAATGATGCCGACCGCCTCGCCCGGACCCACAGGCTGCTGGGTGGCCAGGTTCATGCCGTAGCACTTGGCGCACACGCCGCTGTGGGCCTTGCAGGTCAGCACGGTGCGGATCATGACGGTGGGGTGCTCGTCAACCGCCGGGTCGAAGGTGCAGCGGTCGCCGTCGCGGTAGTTGGCCTGGACCCACTTGTGGGTCTCCAGGATCTTGGCGTCGTTCTCGTCCATCATCTTGGTGCTGGACAGCAGCACCTCGCCGGTATCGGCGTCCACCACATCGCCCACCAGGAAACGGCCCCGGAGCCGGTCGGAGAACTTCTCGATCACCTGGCCGTTCTCGCTGATCTCGGAGACCTTGATGCCGTGGGTCACGTGGCAGTCCTCCTCCCGGATGATGACATCCTGGGAGACGTCCACCATGCGGCGGGTCAGGTAACCGGAGTCTGCGGTACGCAGAGCCGTGTCGGCCAGGCCCTTCCGGGCGCCTCTGGAGGAGATGAAGTACTCCAGGGCGGTCAGGCCCTCGCGGTAGTTCGCCTTGATGGGGATCTCGATGGTGCGGCCGGCGGTGTTGGCGATCAGGCCACGCATACCAGCCAGCTGGCGGATCTGCTTCATAGAACCGCGGGCGCCGGAGTCCGCCATCATGAAAATGGGGTTATAGCGGTCCAGGTTCTTCTGCAGGGCGTCAGAGACATCGTTGGTGGTCTTCTCCCACACCTGCACCACCTGCTTGTAGCGCTCGTGCTCGGTCATGAAGCCCATCTTGTACTGGTTCTCAATGTCCAGCACCTTCTGCTCGGAGGCCGCCACCAGCTCGTACTTCTTGGGGGGCACGGTCATATCCGCGATGGAGACCGTGATGGCCGCCAGGGTGGAGTGCTTGTAGCCGGTGGCCTTGATGGCGTCCAGCACCTCAGCGGCCACGGTGAAGCCGTGCTTGTTGATGGTGCGGTCTACGATCTGGCCCAGCTGCTTCTTGCCGCAGGTGAAGGTCACCTCATAGTCGCAGACGTGGGCGGGATCGGTCCGGTCCACAAAGCCCAGGTCCTGAGGGATGTTCTGGTTGAAGATGATACGGCCGGGGGTGGACTCTACCACAGCGGTGTGGCTGACGCCGTCCACGGTCATGGTGCGGCGCACGCCGATGGGGCAGTGGGGCCCAATCACATGGTCGTTGTAGGCCATGAGGGCCTCTTCCTCGCTGGCGTAGAAGTGGAGAGGGCGGTAGGCGGCCTTCTTCTGCCCCTTCTCCAGGGCGTCGTTGGCGGCCACAAAGTCATCCGCGTCCACGATGGAGTGAGCGGTGAGGTTGGTGTCGCCGGCATCCTCGCACCAGATGGTCTCGGCGCCCTTCTCCGCCTTGCCCATGCGGTCCATGGTCAGGTAGTAGGAGCCCAGCACCATGTCCTGGGTAGGCACGGTGACAGGGCCGCCGTCCTGGGGACGCAGCAGGTTGTTGGCGGAGAGCATCAGGATGCGGGCCTCCGCCTGGGCCTCGGCCGACAGGGGCACGTGAATGGCCATCTGGTCGCCGTCGAAGTCCGCGTTGAAGGCGGTGCAGTTCAGGGGGTGCAGCTTCAAGGCCCGGCCGTCCACCAGCACCGGCTCGAAGGCCTGGATGCCCAGACGGTGCAGCGTCGGAGCGCGGTTCAGCATGACGGGGTGGTCCTTGATGATGACATCCAGAGCGTCCCACACCTCGGTGACGCCCTTGTCCACCATCTTCTTGGCGGACTTGATGTTGTTGGCAGTGCCGTCCTCCACCAGCTTTTTCATGATGAAGGGACGGAACAGCTCCACGGCCATCTCCTTGGGCACGCCGCACTGATAGATTTTCAGCTCGGGGCCGACCACGATAACGGAACGGCCGGAGTAGTCCACGCGCTTGCCCAGCAGGTTCTGGCGGAACCGCCCCTGCTTGCCCTTTAACAGATCGCTGAGGGACTTCAGCGCCCGGTTGTTGGCGCCGGTGACGGCGCGGCCCCGGCGGCCGTTGTCGATCAGGGCGTCCACAGCCTCCTGGAGCATCCGCTTCTCATTGCGGACGATGATATCTGGGGCGTTCAGCTGGATCAGCCGCTTCAGTCGGTTGTTCCGGTTGATGACCCGGCGGTACAGGTCGTTCAGGTCGGACGTGGCGAACCGGCCGCCGTCCAGCTGCACCATGGGGCGCAGCTCCGGCGGGATAACAGGCAGCACGTCGATGACCATCCACTCCGGCTTGTTGCCGGACAGACGGAAGGCGTCCACCACCTCCAGCCGCTTGACGATCCGGGCCTTCTTCTGGCCGGAGGCATCCTTCAGCTCTGCGTGGAGCTGGGCGGAGAGGGCCTCCAGGTCCACGTCCTGGAGCAGCTTCTTCACGGCTTCGGCGCCCATGCCGGCCTGGAAGTCGTCCTCATACTTCTCACGGTAATCCCGGTACTCCTTCTCGGAGAGGATCTGATTCTTGGTCAGCGGAGTCTCACCGGGGTCGGTGACGATATAGTTGGCGAAATACAGCACCTTTTCCAGGATCCGGGGGCTGATGTCCAGCAGCAGACCCATCCGGGAGGGGATGCCCTTGAAATACCAGATGTGGGAGACGGGGGTGGCCAGCTCGATGTGGCCCATGCGCTCCCGGCGGACCTTGGCCCGGGTGACTTCGACGCCGCAGCGGTCGCAGATCTTGCCCTTGTAGCGGATCTTCTTGTACTTGCCGCAGTGGCACTCCCAGTCCTTGGTGGGTCCGAAGATGCGCTCGCAGAACAGGCCGTCCCGCTCCGGCTTCAGGGTGCGGTAGTTGATGGTCTCCGGCTTTTTCACCTCGCCATAGGACCAGGCGCGGATCTGCTCCGGAGAGGCCATGCCGATCTTAATCGCGTCAAAGGCAATGTTGTTGCCAGTGTTGTTGTCGATCATCTTGCGATTTCCTCCTTACATGATCCAGAATTGTTGAGTTGACGAACAATACGATCCTGGATCATTCGTCGTCGAAGTCCACGTCGATGTCCGCGCCGGCATCCTCCGGGGCGTCCTCGATGTCAAAGCCGGAATCCTGGAACTCCGCCTCTTCGGAGAAGGCGCGGTGCCGGTCGTCGTCGGCGTCCATCCGGGCCAGGTTGAAGGTGTCCATAGCGTCCTCGTCTTCCTTCAGTTCGATGACGTTGCCGTCCTTGTCCAGCACCTGAATGTCCAGGCACAGGGACTGCAGCTCCTTCACCAGCACCTTGAAGGACTCCGGCACACCGGGCTGGGGCACGTTGTGGCCCTTGACGATGGCCTCGTAGGTCCGGACGCGGCCGGTGACGTCGTCAGACTTCACCGTCAGGATCTCCTGCAGGGTATAGGCCGCGCCATAGGCCTCCAGGGCCCAGACTTCCATTTCGCCGAAGCGCTGGCCGCCGAACTGGGCCTTGCCGCCCAGCGGCTGCTGAGTAACCAGGGAGTACGGGCCGGTGGAGCGGGCGTGGATCTTGTCGTCCACCAGATGGTGCAGCTTCAGGAAGTACACGTAGCCCACGGTGACCTTGTTGTCGAAGGGCTCACCGGTGCGGCCATCGTACAGCACGCTCTTGCCCTCAGGATCCAGGCCCGCCTGCTGCAGCAGCTCCTGAATGTCGCTGTAAGACGCGCCGTCGAAGATGGGGGTGGCCACCTTCCAGCCCAGCTTCTGGGCGGCGTAGCCCAGATGGACCTCCAGCACCTGGCCGATGTTCATACGGCTGGGCACGCCCAGGGGGTTCAGCACGATGTCCAGCGGCGTGCCGTCGGGCAGGAAGGGCATATCCTCCTGCGGCAGGACCCGGGACACGACACCCTTGTTGCCGTGGCGGCCTGCCATCTTGTCGCCCACCTGGATCTTCCGGCGCTGGGCGATATACACCCGCACTACCATGTTCACGCCGGGCCCCAGCTCGTCGCCGTTCTCCCGGGTGAAGACCTTGGCGTCCACGATGATGCCGCTCTCGCCGTGGGGGACCTTCAGAGAGGTGTCCCGGACCTCCCGGGCCTTCTCACCGAAGATGGCCCGCAGCAGCCGCTCCTCGGCGGTGAGGTCGGTCTCGCCCTTGGGCGTGACCTTGCCCACCAGGATGTCGCCGGAACGGACCTCTGCGCCGATGCGGATGATGCCGTTCTCGTCCAGATCCTTCAGGGCGTCCTCGCCCACATTGGGGATGTCTCTTGTGATCTCCTCCGGGCCCAGCTTGGTGTCCCGGGCGTCGATCTCGTACTCTTCGATGTGGATGGAGGTATACAGGTCCTCCCGCACCAGACGCTCGTTCAGCAGCACGGCGTCCTCGTAGTTGTAGCCCTCCCAGGTCATGAAGCCAACCAGGATGTTCTGGCCCAGGGCGATCTCGCCCTGCTCAGTGGCGGGGCCGTCCGCCAGGACGGTGGGATCCACGGTCTGGCCGTTCTCGTCGGTGCCCCAGCCGTGAACCCGCTCGCCCACCTCCACGATGGGCCGCTGGTTGATGCAGGTGCCGTGGTTGGACCGGAGGAACTTGGTCAGCTTGTAGTCCTTGACCTCGCCGCTGTCGTACTTGACGGTGATGTGGCGGGCGTCCACAGAGGTCACCACGCCGTCGCCCTCCGCCAGGACAGCGATCTCAGAGTCGATGCAGATCTTGTGCTCCATGCCGGTGCCCACAATGGGCGCGTGGGGACGCAGCAGAGGCACGGCCTGACGCTGCATGTTGGCGCCCATCAGGGCGCGGTTGGCGTCGTCGTTCTCCAGGAAGGGGATCTGGGCGGTGGCGATGGAGAACATCATCTTGGGGGAGATGTCCATATAGTCCACCTGATCCCGGTCCACGTCGATGATCTCGTTGCGGTGGCGGCAGGTGATACGGTCGTGTACCAGGCAACCGTTCTCGTCCAGCGGCTCGGTGGCCTGGGCGATGGTGTACTGGTCCTCCACGTCGGCGGTCATATAGTCCACCTGGTCGGTGACGTGGCCGGTGGCTTTATCCACCTTGCGGTAGGGGGCCTCGATGAAGCCGTAGCGGTTGATGCGGGCATAGGAGGCCAGATAGGAGATCAGGCCGATGTTGGGACCTTCGGGAGTCTCGATGGGGCAGAGGCGGCCGTAGTGGGAGTAGTGGACGTCGCGCACGTCGAAGGAGGCGCGGTCACGGGACAGGCCGCCGGGGCCCAGGGCGGACATACGGCGCTTGTGGGTCAGCTCGGCCAGGGGGTTGGTCTGGTCCATGAACTGGCTCAGGGGGGAGGAGCCGAAGAACTCCTTAATGGCGGCGGTGACGGGGCGGATGTTGATGAGGCTCTGGGGGGTGACGATGTCCAGATCCTGGATGGTCATGCGCTCCCGGATCACCCGCTCCATGCGGCTGAAGCCGATGCGGAACTGGTTCTGCAGCAGCTCGCCCACGCAGCGCAGGCGGCGGTTGCCCAGGTGGTCGATGTCATCCTTCACGGAGATGCCCCGGGCCAGGCCGTTCATATAGTTGATGGAGGTGAGGATATCATCAATGATGATATGCTTGGGCACCAGATCGGCCCGGTGCAGGCGGATCTGGTCCTTCAGCTCCTCGCCGCTGTACTGGCCCAGCAGCTCCTGCAGCACGTCGAAGCGCACCCGCTCCTTGATACCGCACTCGGCCAGGGGATCGAAGTCCACATAATGGCTCAGGTCGCACATCTTATTGGACATGACCCGCAGGGGCGCTCCCTCCACGTCGATGGTGACCTCTCCCACGCCGACCGTATCCAGCAGGCGGGCATCGTCCTTGGTCAGCAGATGGCCCTCATCAAACAGGAGCTCACCGGTGGCAGGATCTGCCACGGGATAGACCAGCTTGTAGCCGGGGATGCGCTGCCACAGGGACAGCTTCTTGTTGAACTTGTACCGGCCCACGGTGGACAGGTCGTAGCGCCGGGGGTCGAAGAACAGGTTGTGGATCAGGGTCTCGCTGGCCTCCACCGTGGGGGGCTCGCCGGGACGCAGGCGCCGGTAGATCTCCAGCATGGCGTCCTCGTAGTTCTTGCAGGGGTCCTTCTCCAGGGTGGTGACGATGCGGGGATCGTCGCCGAACTGGTCCAGGATCTCCTGGTCCGTCTTCAGGCCCAGGGCCCGGATCAGGCAGGTGATGGGGAGCTTGCGGTTCTTGTCGATGCGGACCCAGAAGACCTCGTTGGCGTCGGTCTCATACTCCAGCCAGGCGCCCCGGTTGGGGATGACAGTGGAGGTGAGGATGGGCAGGTCGGTCTTGATGTCCGTCTCCTTGCCGTAGTACACACCGGGGGACCGGACGATCTGGGAAACCACGACGCGCTCGGCGCCGTTGATAACAAAGGTGCCGGAGTGGGTCATCAGCGGGAAGTCGCCCATGAAGATCTCCTGCTCCTTGATCTCCTCGGTCTCCTTGTTCCGAAGGCGGACCTTCACCTTCAGCGGCGCGGCGTAGGTGGCATCCCGGGCCTTGCACTCCTCCACGTCGTACTTGGGCGCCTCATCCATCTTGTAGTCGATGAAGGTCAGCTCCAGGTTGCCCTGATAGTCCGTGATCGCGCCCACGTCGTTGAACACCTCCCGGAGGCCGGTGTCCAAAAACTCCTGGTAAGACTTCTTCTGGATCTCCAGAAGGTTGGGCATGGGCATGACTTCCTCGTGCCTGGCGAAGTTCTTACGAAGGGTCTTTCCGTAGTACTTGTCTTTGGCCATCTTCTCATTCACCTTTCTTCTGTGCGCCCCGCCCTGTCCTGCCGGGCGCGTGGTTTTTCGGGTGGCGCGGCCAGGAATGATACGCACGGTATCGTTGTTAAAATTCCTGCATCCCGCTCTTGCATTGTTCTGGGAAATATGCTATCGTTATCTCAACGATAAAAAATGGCGGAATATCCTCTGCCATCATATAAGCGTCTTATTTTACCATGGTTTTTTTCCTCTGTCAAGGGGAATTTCGTTGCGGTTGGGGATTTCTTCCAGCCGTTTTTTGTTGCCCTGTGGCGGAAAAAACGCAGAAAAGGGCCCCATCCATCTGGATGGGGTCCTTTTTATGCTCTGGATTACTCGTAGAGCTCTTCGTCGGCGTAGTCGTCGTACTCGGAGCCGAATTTCCGGGCCAGCCGCTTCTTCATACCGCTGTATCCCACGCTGAGGTCATGCCAGCCGCCGATCAGCAGGCAGATAACCGCTGCGAATGCCAGGCTGGCGCCGATGATCTTCAAGACCATGCTTGCCGTTTTGTTCATAATACTCCTCCTGTTTCGGTTCTCTGGCAGTGACCGCCCTGATTTGTGATTTATCATACACCCTCAAACTGTGTTTGACAACTGTTTTATTCTTCAGTCCTTGCGGAATGATCTCTTTTGAGATATTTATGTTGGCTCCTTCTCACCAGTCTCTTCTTCAGGCAGCGTCCTCCGCCAGGCGGCAAACTTTTTCTGTTCCTCCGGGTCCAGAATCCATTTTTGCAGGATCATCATGCGGGAGAGCGGCGCAAGAAAGCTGCCATGCATCGCACAGTTTTTGACAATATAGTCTCGAATATACGCATCCTCTTCCAGCCGGGTCAGCCGCAGCGCGGCAAATCGCTCCTCCACAAGGTTCTGGTCCACTCCCAGAATCTCCGCCGCCTTTTTCATATCCCTCCGAAGCACCATGGAATAGTTCTCATGCGTCCGCTTATACCGGACCCACGCGAAAAAGAGCTTCGCGTCCGTCGTATCCGGAGATTCCGCGTGACATTGCGGACACAGCAGAAAATAATTCTCGGGTTTATCCTCTCCATTCAGGGACTTTTCCAAAATATGGGACCGCTGTAAAAGTGTGTCTCCATTCCAAAGTCCGCTGAGTGTCCGATGTGTCCCCTGTTGATACGGCGGCATCTGACAAGCCCAGCAAAAAATCTCATCAGGAAATTCTGTTATGGAAAGTGCGTCGTCCTCCTTCGTGCACGCGGACACCGGCTTGATTTCAAATTTTTTCGTGATGGCTTTGTCTTTCCAGTAGTCATAAATCCGGAATTTTGAAACTGCCATTTTGGTCAACTCCTCTCCAGCAGCACCACGCTCTCAACATGCCGTGTGGCGGGAAACATGTCCACTGCACAGGCCCGGACGGCCCGGTAACCCAGCTCTCCGAACCGCTTCACGTCCCGGCCCAGCGTGGCGGGGTCGCAGGAGACATACACCACCCGCTCCGGCCCCATGGCCGCGATGGAGCCGATCACCTCCGGCGCCAGCCCTTTCCGGGGCGGGTCCACGGTGATGACGTCCGGCCGCAGGCCCTCCGCCTCCAGCCGTGCGGCTGTCTCAGCCGCGTCGCCGCAGAAGAATTCCGCGTTTTCAATGTGGTTCCGGGCGGCGTTCTCTTTGGCGTCCCGGATGGCCGCCGGCACGATCTCCGCGCCGATGACCCGTCCGGCCCGCTTCGCCAGGCACAGTGTAATGGTGCCGATGCCGCAGTACAGGTCCAGCACCGTCTCCCGCCCCGTCAGGCCGGCATAATCCAGGGCCTTGCCGTACAACGCTTCCGCCTGATCCCGGTTCACCTGGTAGAAGGACGGCACCGACAGCTTGAACTCCAGGCCGCAGAGGGTGTCCATCAGATAGTCCCGCCCCCAGAGGGTGCGGTACTTCTCCCCCAGGATCACGTTGCCCCGCTTCGTGTTGCTGTTCACCAGCACCCCCGCGGTGTGGGGCACGGTGGCGCAGACATAGGCGGCCAGCTCCGGCTCCCGGGGGGCCTGCCTGCCGTTGATTACCACACAGCAAAGGCTCTCGCCCTTCCGATTCACCCGGACGTACACGTGGCGCACCAGTCCCTTTCCGGTGGCCTCGTCGTAGGCGGGGACCTTGTAGCGCCGCATCCACTCCCCCACCGCCGCGGCGGACAAAACCGCCGCCTCGGGCTGGATCAAGCACCGCTTCACCGGCACCCCCTGATGGGACCGGGCCCGGTAGAAACCGATGGCGCCGTCCGCGCCCACGGGGTACTGGCTCTTGTTGCGGTAGTGGAGGGGGTTCTTTGCCCCCAGGATCTCCTCCACCCGGATGTCTGCGCCCCCCAGGCGGGTCAGGGCGTCCTGGACCCGCTGGCGCTTGGCCCACAGCTCCTCGGGGTACGTCAGGTGCTGGAAGTCGCACCCGCCGCACCGGCCGTAATCGGGGCACTCGGGCTGGGCCCGGTCGGGAGAGGGCTTGTGGATCTTCACGATCTCCCCTGCGGCGGCGGTCTTCATCACCTTGGTGATTTTCAGGTCGATGGTCTCCCCCCGGACGGCCTGGGGGACGAACACCACGGCGCCGTCCAGGCGGACGATGCCCAAACCCTCGCTGGAGTAGGATTCCACCGTGCCGGTGTAGATGCGGTTTTCATGAAGTCTGTCCATAGATACCTCCAGGGGGTGCGTCCCATTGGACGCTGGAATTTCAGCCATGCTGATGGCTAGGCAGATGCGCCCCCCATTCTCTTTTTGGTCTTACCCAAAAAGAGAACGCGCCGCGCCCGGTGTAAGAGAAAAAGGCGCTTTGGCCGCAACTTTGCACGTGCGTGCAAAGTTGCTGTACGGGGGTCGGCATGAGATGGTGCCTGCGGGTCTGCGATGGCTCCCCGACGGGCGCGGCGGGGTGCGGTACAGGCTTGATGGCGGATTCCCGCGGCGCGGGTGCGTCTTGGGTCGGGGTGCAAGGACGCATTTGACCGGCTCCTCTTTCCGCGCGTTCCGCTTCGCTACGCGCTACCCGGGTGGTCGTAGGGGTTTATGCTTTCGGGCGGATGTCCACATCCGCCCGTTGCACCAGTTCCTGCGCGGGACGGCCAGCGGCAGCGAAAAGAGAAGCAGAGACAATGCGATAACCACCCCGACGACCTCCGCACCATCCGCCACGGGACGGCAGTTACAAACTTGCAGAAGGGAAAAGCGTGCCCGAAGGCAGGCCAAAATCGGCGCTTGCACCGATCCGCCGCCCCCCGTCGCGCGGAGGCACGAACGCGCCGGAGCGCGTCTAAGCGGTCTTTTCTTTTGGACCGTGCACGGCCCGTTTTCTTTTCCACAAGAGGGAAAAGAAAATGGGGGGTGCATCCCGCTGGACCAGCCCCCTGTGGGAGCAGAATCCCCCGTGGCCGCCGGACGGCGGCCCATCCCATGTTACCCCCGCACGTCGCTCCGCCCCAGCAGATAATCTGTGGTCACGTCGAAGTAATCCGCCAGGGCCACCAGTCCCTCGTAATCCGGCCGGCGAGAGCCGCCCTCATAGTTCTGGTAAGACCTCAGCTTGATACCGAGGAAATCGGCCATCTTTGACTGGGTCACTTTCTTTTCTCTCCGCAGTTCGCGCAGTCTCTCCGCAAATTTTATCATAAAAACTCTCAAATCCCTTGACACGCACAATATGGGTGTATATAATGATATGTACAAAACGGGTGCTATGGTGATCGCTATGTCGGATGCAATGGAAATTTTATATGCCTATGCCAAGGAGGAGCTCCTCCCCTCCTATCTCCCCTCCCCGGAGTACCGGGAAGTCTCCCGCCTGACCGCTCGCCTGTCCCTGCGGCTCCGGGACCTGCTTCCGGACGACGACTGGAACACCGTCGAAAAATACGAGGATGCGGCGGCGCAGCTCCACAGCATGGAGCTGGAGGCCGCGTTCCAGTCCGCCTTCTCTCTGGCAAGGGAGCTGCCTTAGCTCTCCCACTTCTCCAGCAGCTGCCGCAGCTGGTCCGCGAACCGGGCCAGGGACTTGTTGTCCCGCCCGCGGCTACGCTTGATGCTCTCCATAAGCATGTTGCCCACGGCCACCAGCCGCTCGTAGGCCGCGCTGGCCCGCATACCGCCGGTGGTCCTGGCCTTCCGCTCAGGCAGGTAGCCGGGCTCGGTCACCTTGTCGGCGATCAGGTCGTACACCTCCGTGTACTGGGGCGCGTGGGCGGTGAAGCCCAGGCCCTGGATGGTCTTGGCGAAGAAGGGCGCCACCTCCCGGTCCCCGTGGACCACGAACACGTGCTGGGGCTTGGGGGCCTGGATGGCCTGGATCCAGGAGAGCAGGTGGTTCCGGTCCGCGTGGGAGGAGAGACCCTGGAAGTTCACGATCTGCGCATGGACGGCGATCTCCTCGCCGAAGAGCTTCACGCTCTTCACACCCTCCAGCAGGGCGCGGCCCAGGGTGCCCTCCCCCTGGTAGCCCACGAACACCACGGTGCACTCCGGCCGCCAGAGGTTGTGCTTCAGGTGGTGGCGGATGCGGCCCGCGTCGCACATGCCGGAGGCGGAGATGATGACCTTGGGGGTGGGGTCCATGTTCAGCATCTTGGACTCCTCGCTGGTCTCCGTCATGCGCAGGTTGGTGAAGTTGAACATGTGGGTGCCGTCCTGCACCAGCTCCAGCGCCGCCTCATCCAGATAGCCCCGCAGGTCGCCGGTGAAGATGGTGGTGGCCTTCTTGGCCAGGGGGGAGTCGATGTACACGGGGAAGTCCGGGTCGCTCTTCACCATCCCCTTGTCCTTGATCTCCCGGATGAAGTACAGCAGCTCCTGGGTGCGGCCCACGGCGAAGGAGGGGATCACCACGTTGCCGCCCTTGGCGATGGTCTCGTCGATGATCTTCGCCAGATCGTCGGTGTAGCTCCACACCTCCGTGTGGTTGCGGTCGCCGTAGGTGGACTCCATCACCACGTAGTCCGCGCCGGTGAGGTAGGTGGGGTCCCGGATGATGGGCTGGTCCACATTGCCGATGTCGCCGGAAAAGACGATCTGTTTGGTGATGCCGCCCTCCGTGGCGGTGACGAGGATGGAGGCGGAGCCCAGCAGATGGCCCGCGTCCACGAACTCCACCCGGACGCCCTCGCACAGGTCCAGGGGCTGGTTGTACTCGCAGGTGGTCATGTACTGGCTCACCCGCTGGGCGTCCTCGATGGTGTAAAGGGGCTCCACCCGGGGGGCGCCGGACCGCTCCGCCTTGCGGTTCTTCCACTCCGCGTCGGACTCCTGGATGTGGGCGGAGTCCTGGAGCATGATGTCCATGAGATCCGCCGTCAGCCGGGTGGCGACGATCCGGCCCTGGAAGCCCTGCTTCACCAGCATGGGGATCCGGCCGGTGTGGTCGATGTGGGCGTGGGTCACCAGGACGAAGTCGATGTCGTTCGCGGCAAAGGGAAAAGCGTCGTTGGACACCTCGTCCCGCCCCTGCTGCAATCCGCAGTCCACCAGGATGCGCCTGCCGTTGACCTCCAGACAGTGGCAGCTGCCGGTGACGCACTGGTCGGCGCCGTAAAAGCTGAGCTTCATGGGGGAACCTCCTTTTTTGCTCCTCCCCGCCGCGGCGGCGGGTGGGGCTTTTTTGTCAGTTTAACACAAAGGAGCGGGCGGGGCAAGGGGCGGCGGGGATTCCGGCGGATTTTGTAACCACTTTTGCCTTGCTTTCCCCCGCGCGGACCGGTATGCTGGGATAAAAGG
>DYBS01000042.1 GCA_019418525.1 Clostridiales bacterium | reverse complement strand
GCCGTAGGGGGGCATGGCGCAGTCCGGGCAGGCCGGAGCAGAGGGGCCGCCGTTCACCGCGCCGATGTTCAGCACCTGCTCGCTGCGGGAGCCGTCCCGGTAGATGGTGGTGCCCTTGCACCCCAGCTTCCAGGCCAGCTGGTAGACCTGGGCCACATCCTCCCGGGTGGCGGTGTTGGGGAAGTTCACCGTCTTGCTCACCGCGTTGTCGGTAAAGGACTGGAAGGCGGCCTGCATCTGAACGTGCCACTGGGGGGAGACATCGTGGGCGCAGACGAACACCCGCCGCAGCTGCTCCGGCAGAGCCTCCAGGTGGGCCAGGGTGCCCTGCTGGGCGATCTGGTGGACCAGCTCGTCGGACAGGAGCCCCCGCTCTTCCAGCGCGGCGCGGAGGATGGGGCTGCTCTCCACCAGGTGGGTGCCGTCCATGATGTTGCGGATATAGGCGTAGGCAAAGACCGGCTCCACGCCGCTGCTCACCCCGGCGATGATGGAGAGGGTGCCGGTGGGGGCGATGGTGGTGACCGTGGCGTTGCGCAGGGGCGCGCCGTCCTTATAGATGCTCTCGCCAAAGAGAGGGAAGGCCCCACGGGTCTGGGCCAGGGCGCGGCTGGCGGCGTGGCCCTCTCGCTGGACGAAGGACATGATGGCCTTGGCGGTCTCCACGCCTTCCTCGGAGTTGTAGGGGACCCCCAGCAGCAGGAGAAGGTCGGCGAAGCCCATGACACCCAGGCCGATCTTCCGGGTGAGGCGGGTCACCCGGTCGATCTCCGGCAGGGGATAGCGGTTGACCTCGATGACGTTGTCCAGGAAGTGGACGGCGGTGTGGACGGTGTCCCGGAGCTTGTCCCAGTCCACGGCATACCCCTCGGGACCCTTCTTTACGTGGTTGACCAGGTTGATGGAGCCCAGATTGCAGGCCTCATAGGGCAGCAGGGGCTGCTCCCCGCAGGGGTTGGTGGACTCAATTTCCCCCATGGAGGGCACCGGGTTGTCCCGGTTCAGCCGGTCCAGGAACACGATGCCCGGCTCGCCGGTGCGCCAGGCCGAGTCCACGATGGCCTCGAACACGGCGCGGGCGTTGCGCCGGGCTGTTACCTTCCCGGTGGAGGGGTCCACCAGGTCGTACTCGGCTCCAGACTCCACCGCGCGCATGAAATCCTCGGTGATGCCCACCGAGATGTTGAAGTTGGTGATCTCGCTGGTGTTGTTCTTGCAGGTGATGAAGTCCATGATGTCCGGGTGATCTACCCGCAGGATGCCCATGTTGGCACCCCGGCGAGTGCCGCCCTGCTTCACCGCCTCGGTGGCGGCGTTGAAGACCTTCATAAAGGAGATGGGGCCGCTGGCCACGCCGCCGGTGGAGTTTACCGCCGAGCCGCTGGGCCGCAGACGGGAGAAGGAAAAGCCGGTGCCGCCGCCGCTCTTGTGGATTAGGGCCGCGTACTTGATGGCGTCGAAGATCTCCTCCATGGAGTCCCCCACCGGCAGCACAAAGCAGGCTGACAGCTGGCCCAGCGGCCGACCGGCGTTCATCAGCGTGGGGGAGTTGGGCAGAAAGTCCAGCTCCGACATGAGACGGTAGAACCGATCCGCTGTGGCGGAGGTGTCGGCCCCGGGGTCCAGTATCCCGTCCGCCGCCGCGATGGCATCTGCCACCCGGTGAAAGAGCCCGTCCACCGTCTCGGTGGGCCGGCCCTCGGCGTCCCGCATGAGATAGCGCCGCTCCAGCACGGCGCGGGCATTGTCACTGATGGGCATGTATTCCTCTCCCCTTCTGTTGTTCCTTGGTTGCCAAAACGGCATACTACATATTGTAGCACCTAAAAAATTTTAAGCAAGATATTGACAGAGTATACAGCGGGGGCGGAATCTGCTATAATCAAGGCGTGTCCCTTGCGGCACAAGGAGAAGGGGGGAAGGGCCCTGAACGAAAAAATCTGGGGTCCCGACGCCCGGGACCGGCTGGGCGCGGCGGGCTGGGCCCTGTTGGCCTGGATGCTGGGAAGGGACCTGTGCAGTTTGCTGCTTCAGAGCGCGGTCGCCCGCTGGGCGGGATTTTTGCTGGAGATACCCGCCTTTTTCCGCATCGTGAGCATCCTATCCTGCTACGGCGCGGGGTTTCCGCTGGCAGCTTGGTGCATGACCCGGGTCTCTGCGGCCCGGAAAAGAGAAAAGCCCGGTCTGGGAGCAGGGGAGCTCCTCCTAGGCTTTCTCGCCCTGCTGGGGATGATGTATGGGGCGAATCTCATCACCCTGGCGGTACGGACGCTGCTGGGCCCGGTTGACCGGGAAGGGGCGGCGGTGACCGCCGGCCCCGTGGCGCTGGTGATCCTCCAGACAGTGATCCTGGCCCCGCTGGCCGAGGAGGGACTCTTCCGAGGGCTCATGCTGGGGCGGCTCCTTCCGCTGGGGGATCGGGCGGCCGTGGCGCTGAGCGCCCTGTGCTTTGCCCTGTCCCACGGCAGCGGGGAGCAGTTCCTCTACGCCCTGGCCGGAGGGGCCGTGCTGGGCTACCTGGCGGTGCGCACCGGGCGGATCTGGCCCGGGATGCTCCTTCACAGTGCGGCCAACGCTATGGCGCTGCTCCTGCCCCGGCTGGGGGAAGCGGTGGAGACCGCCGCGGTCCTGGCGCTGGTGCCGCTGGGGCTTCTGAGCGCCGTATACCTGTGGCGGCAGCGGCCCCTTCCGCCAGGTGACGGAGGCTGGGCCGGGTTCTGGCGGCAGGGCGGGATGCCTCTGGCGCTGCTCTACGCCCTCATGCTGATGGTGCTGAGATAAAAAACGGGACGCGGGTCCAGCGGACCCGCGTCCCGAAGCGGTCAGAGCACTCAGCGCCCCATGGAGGCGATGAGCTCGTGATTCACGTCATCCTTGTGCAGGATGAGGGTGCGCCACACAAAGATGGCCAGGAAGGCCAGCGCGGCTACGATGCCCACCGGATAGGCAATGGCGGTGGACAGACCCAGGCACTCGGAGGCCTGGAAGAAATAGGTGATGGACACGGCCGACATGAAGGTGGCGGGGAAGGCGGCCATCAGACAGGCCATGGGCGGGAAGCCATGCTTGTGGAGGAACACCGCGCCGGTCCACAGCACCAGCATGGCAAGGGTCTGGTTGGACCAGGAGAAGTACCGCCACAGGATGTCCCAGGGCAGCGCCGTGGCGATCACGGCTCCCACCGCCAGCAGCGGCACCGACAGGGCCGCGCGCTTGCCCACATTGGACTGGTCCAGGTGGAACCAGTCGGCGATGGTGAGGCGGGCGGAGCGGAAGGCGGTATCGCCCGAGGTGATGGGGCAGGCCACCACGCCGATGATGGCCAGAACGCCGCCCACAGGGCCCAGCAGGGTGATGCAGATGTCCTTCACCACGCCGCCCTGCGTGAGGGCATCCAGCGCGTCCTGCAGGGGACCCACGCCGTTATAGAAGGTCACGCCGGCGGCGGCCCAGATGAGGGCGATGATACCCTCGGCCACCATGGCGCCGTAGAAGATAGTGCGGCCCTCTTTCTCAGAGGTCATGCACCGGGCCATCATGGGGGACTGGGTGGCGTGGAAGCCGGACACGGCGCCGCAGGCCACCGTGACGAACATCATGGCCCACGCGGGATAGCCCTTGGGGTGGGTGATCAGCAGGGAATCCCACAGCTCGGGCATATGGTACTGGGGCATGAGGAGAATGGCGCCGCCCACACCCAGCGCCATGATGATGAGGCAGATGCCAAACACCGGGTAGAGCTTGCCGATGATTTTATCAATGGGCAGGAAGGTGGCCAGCAAGTAGTAGAGCAGAATCACCACCAGCCAGAACGTGGAGTTCAGGGCTGCCGGGGTCATGCTGGCGATCAGGTTGGCGGGGCCCACCGAGAAGTTGACGCCCACCATCACCAGCAGCACCACCGAGAAGATGCGCATGATGAAGGTCATCACCTTGCCCATGTACAGGCCCACGATCTCGGAGATGGAGGCGCCGTCGTGGCGCTCACTCATCATACCGGACAGAAAGTCGTGGACGCCGCCGCCCAGAATGGTGCCGAACACGATCCACAGGTACACCTTGGGTCCCCAGCACGCGCCGGCCAGAGCGCCGTAAATGGGGCCCAGGCCCGCGATGTTCAGCAGCTGGATGAGGAAGACACGCCAAGTCTTCATGGGGACATAGTCCACGCCGTCTGGATGGGCAAGCGCGGGCGTTGGCCGGTCATCGATGTGGAAGACCCGCTCCACCAACTTGCCGTAGGTGAAGAAACCCACCACCAGGAGAACCAGCGCGATCAGGAAGCTAATCACAAAAATCCCTCCGTTTCGCTGTGCATCGTCGGGAAAATATACGTTTTTCCGGCGCGACAGATCCAGGGGAAACTGGAACCGTCTATTTGGCCTTTCCCCTTTAAACGGCTCTATTATAATCCTCCTGTACGCCGGGACAAGGAGCAAAATGCACAGTATTAAAGAAAAAATATGGGAGAAATTTTGCGAAAACAGCGGATTATTTTCGGAATTTACCAAAAAAATAGAAAGCTATCAAAAGTGGAATAGATATCCAATTAGGAGGTAAAATCATGAAGATTTTATGCAGCAATATGTTTTCAAAGATGGGGAGGACGCACTGATGGAGCGGGATGAACCGCGCCTGGCCGTCCTGATCGACGCGGACAATGCCCCCCGCTCGGCCATCAAGGACGTCATGGCCGAGATCGCCGTTCACGGTACCCCCACCATCAAGCGCATCTATGGCGACTGGACCAGCCCCAATATGAGCACCTGGAAGCCCCTGTTGCTGGAAAACGCCATCAGCCCCGTGCAGCAGTACGCCTACACCACCGGCAAGAACGCCACCGACTCGGCCATGATCATCGACGCCATGGATATCCTCTATTCTGGGCGGGTGGATGGCTTTGTGCTGGTCAGCAGCGACAGCGACTTTACCCGCCTGGCCACCCGGCTGCGGGAGGCAGGGATGACGGTATACGGCATGGGGGAGCGCAAGACCCCCGCTCCCTTTATCGTGGCCTGCGATAAGTTTATCTACATCGAGGTCATCCGGGCCGCCGGGGAGAAAGCCCGGGCCGCCGCCCGGGCCGTCGAGCAGCAGGAAAAGGCAGAGAAAGCTAGACTGGAGCGGGAAAAGAAGGAGAAGGCGGAGGCCGCTGCCAAGGCCGAGGCCGAGAAGGCGGAGAAAAAGCCCGAAAACAAGGGCAAGCGCACGACTAAAAAGCCGTCTAAGCCCGCCGAGCCCGAGGTGGAAAGCGGTGTTGCCATGACGGTGGTGGAGCTGCTGGCCGACTCGGTGGAGAGTGTGGCCGATGAGGACGGCTATGCCCTCATGGGGGATGTGGGGAATCTCCTGGTGAAAAAGCAGCCCGACTTCGACCCCCGCAACTTCGGCTTTTCCAAGCTCAGCCAGCTCTTTAAATCCCTGGAGCGCTTTGAGCTGGACATCCGGCCCACCAACCTGCCCCATGTCAAGCAGATGTATGTGCGGGACAAGGAACAGAAGGGATAACAGCGCCGCCGGCGGAACTCACTTCCGCCGGCGGTTTGTTTTTGCTTGACTTCTTTGTTAGACAAATGTAAAATAAAGATAGAGACAAATGTCTAATGAAAGGAGAACGGCACCATGGGGAAACTGGAACGCCTGCCCGACGCCGAGCTGGAGGTCATGCAGGCCCTTTGGAAGCTGGAGCCCTACCCCGTCACCTCCGCCCAGCTGATGGAGAAGCTCTCCGGGCGGCACTGGCGGCTGCCCACGCTGCTGAAACTCCTCTCCCGCCTGGAGGAGCGGGGCTTCGTGGCCAATGAGAAGGAGGGGAGAAACAACCGCTACCGTCCCCTGGTGGACGAGCGGGAGTACCTGGCTACCGAGAGCGGACGGTTCTTCCAAAAACTCCACGGCGGTTCCCTGCCCAGTCTGGTGGCCGCTCTGGTGGAGAGCCGGTCCATCACCCCCGACGATGTGGCCCAGCTGGAGGCCATCCTGAAAGGAGAGAAGCTGTGATGAGTCTGTTTTCTCACTGGGCGGAGCTCTCACTGGGCACCGGCGCGGTGATTTTGTTGCTGCTCCTCCTGTGCCCCCTGCTGGAGCGGTATAGCCCGGCCCGGTGGCGGTGCTGGGTGTGGCTCATCCTGGCCACCCGGCTGATGTTACCCTGGAGTTTAAGCGGACCCTGGTCCCCCTTTCAGCTCTTCCTCCCCGGGCCGACAGAGCGCCCGATCCCCACGGCGGCGGTGGAGAGCGCCCTTCTGGAGGGGGACGCCCTCCAGACCGACGGGGAGACGGAGGAACTGATTTTGATGGAGGGCACGGGTGCTTCCGAGATCCCGGGAGCTGCGGTGGAAAACGCCGCCTTCTCCACAGGGGAGGCATTGGCGCTGGTGTGGGTCCTGGGCACAGTGGCTATGCTGGGCTGGCACAGTTTTGCCTATCTCCACTTTGCCCGGAGGGTACGCCGGTGGAGCCGCCCGGCGGGGCACTATGAGGGGGTGCCGGTAGTGGAGTGTCTGGCGGCGGAGAGCCCGCTGCTGCTGAGGTTCCGAAATCCCACTATCGTTCTGCCGAGGGGCATGGAGGGGGAGGACCGGGCCTTCGCCCTCCTCCACGAGTACACCCACTGCCGCCGCGGGGACCTGTGGCGCAAGCTGTTCCTCCTGTGCGCGAACGCCCTGCACTGGTGGAATCCCGCGGCGTGGCTCCTCCGCCGGGCGGGGGAGCGGGACATTGAGATGGCCTGCGACGAGGCGGTGCTGGAGGGGAAGGATCTCGAGTACCGGCGGCGGTACGGTGAGGCTCTGCTCCACACCCTCACCGCTCCCATGGGGGCGGCCGGGGCCATGACCACCGGCTTCGCCCTGGGGATGGGTGGACTCAAAAAGCGCTTTGCCGCCCTGGTGGAGGAGAGAAGCCGCCCCTTTGGCCGGAGCAGTCTGGCTCTGGCTCTGTGCCTGGCCCTGCTGGGTGGCACCCTGGTGTCCTGCTCGGAGGCGGCGGGCGGGGAGCTGGAGAGTCTCCGGCCCTCGCCGGATACCCCAGTCTGGGAGGGAGCTCCCGTCCCCAGCCAGATCCCCACGGAGACCCCTCCGGCTGAGGTGGAGAGCAGCTGGTCCGGGGTGGTCTGGGCCCGGTGCGGCACCTGGGACGGAGAGGCACAGACCTTCACCTTTCAGCCCCTGACGGTGGATGAGGAAAACCGGACCTGGACGGCCCTGGAGGAGGGCACCTGGACCCTCACACTGGGGGAGGACGCCAGTTTGCCCCCTATCTCCATGCCGGACAACGGGATGGAATTTGACGAGGAGACCTATCTCAAAAACGTCTTTCGGGCCGAGCCGCTGGAAAACTCGGAAGGGGACTGTCTCCTGCGTATGACGGTGGTGGACGGCGCCATCGTGGAGGCCCAGTGGGTGACTCCTTATCAGGCGGCATAAAATCGAACACGGGCGGCCGCGGGCCGCGGGATGGAATTTTCCTCCCGCGGCCCGTACCATTTCCCCGGCAGCCGGGTGGGAAATTTGTAAATAGGCATACCAATCAGCGCGGGAATATGGTACAATAAAAAGGATTCCATCCATCGAAAGACGCGGATCACCCACCGGGAGATCCAGCGCCCGAGGAGGCGTTCCATGAGAATTTTTGCCCGCCTGCGCACCGTACTTCTGGCCGCGGCGCTGCTGTGTACCACCGGCTGTTCCGCCATTCTGGCCGAGGACGACCTCTATCAGCTGCCGGAGATGCCGAAGGATTACCAGAACCTGACCGGCCAGACCCAGGCCGTCATCGATCAGGGCGCGGAATACAGCGCCCCCCTCACCGGGGAGAATATTCAGAATATCCAGCTTCAGGACCTGGATGGCGACGGCGAGGCCGAGTCCGCTCTGGCCTTTTTCCGTATGTCCGGGGAAGAAAAGCCCCTCAAGATCTATATCTACCGGCAGCATGAGGACTCCTATGAGCTCCAGTCCGTCATCGAGGGGGCGGGGACCAACATCCACAGCGTCTCCTACGCGAATCTGGACAGTGAGCCTGACAAGGAGATCGTGGTCAGCTGGCAGATCAGCGAGAAAGTCTACCTGCTGGCCGCCTATTCCGTGGCCCCCAACCAGGTGGTGGAGTTGTTCAGCACCGATTATACCGACTACCAGATCATCGACATGGATCAGAACGGGGAGCAGGAGATCGTGGTCCTCAAGGCCGCCACCGAGGGCGGTGGCGATATGGAGCTCTACGACTTCAACGGCGGTATGATGCAGTTGCAGTCCTCCGCGCCCCTGTCCGCGGGTATCACCGATGTGGCAGAAAGCGAGCTGCGCCGGGGCTATCTGAAGGAATATGTGCCCGCCCTGTTCCTTACCTCCCCCTACGGCGAGATGGGCAACAGCAGCATCACCGATATCTTTGCCTGGGATTCTCAGACCGGGGCCCTGTCCAACATCACCCTGGACGAAGAACAGGGCTTCAGCGCCTCCACCTGGGGCTACTACTCCGTGGTGGGCCCCACCGACATCGACAAGGACTCCATCATGGAGATCCCCATCTCCACCGCCATCCAGGAGTACCGACAGACTGGCTCCGCCCCCAACTTCTGGATCAACCGCTGGAGCAAATACGATCTGAACGGCACCGCCTGGCCGGTGTTCACCACCTACTACAACAACCAGGACGGGTGGTATCTCATCCTCCCGGATCACTGGCTGGGGAAGATCACCCTCTCCCGCAACGATGCCGCTGGAGGCGGCGAGCGGGCTGTGGTCTTTTCCTACTGGGAGGGGGACAATAACGTGGAACCCATCCCCTTCCTCACCATCTACCGTCTCAGCGGCAGCAACCGGGAGACCCGGGCCAAGCTCCCCGGCCGCTTCCTGCTGGGGAACAGCGGCGAGGACGAGCCCAGCGTTCTCTATTGCGCCAAATTCGAGGACAACAGCTGGGACTGCGGCCTGGACCAGGAGAGCCTGAAGGACTACTTCCAGGTCATCCGAGCCGACTGGGACAGCCTCAGCTGAGACGCGCCAAGTAAAGGAGTCACATATGAAAAAGGTTTTGGTATTGGAGGACGAGTCCAATATTCGCAGCTTTGTGGTCATTAATCTGAAGCGGGCCGGCTATGAGACCATCGAGGCCGGCACCGGCGAGGAGGCCCTGGAGCAGCTCAAGCGTAACCCCGACATCAAGGTGGCCCTGCTGGATATCATGCTCCCCGGTATCGATGGCTTTGAGGTCTGCCGCCGCATCCGGGCCAGCAACAGCCAGATCGGCATCATCATGCTCACCGCCCGCACCCAGGAGATGGACAAGGTCCCCGGACTCATGACCGGCGCCGACGACTACGTGACGAAACCCTTTTCGCCCGCCGAGCTCACTGCCCGGGTGGACGCCCTCTACCGCCGCACCGGCGGCACCGTCACCGAAAACGCCGACGAGATCAGCCAGCCCCCCTTCCTCCTCAACATCCGCAACCGTACCCTGGAGAAGAACGGGCAGCGCATCAAACTCACCCAGGTGGAGTACGCCATCATTAAACTCTTTATGGACAACCCCGGCAAGGCCCTCTCCCGGGAGGACATTCTGGACACTGTGTGGGGACGGGACTACTTCGGTGAGCTGAAGATCGTGGATGTGAACATCCGCCGTCTGCGCATCAAGATCGAGGACGACCCAACCAACCCCACCTACATCAACACCGTGTGGGGCTACGGGTACAAGTGGGGCGCATGACGGTCCCTTATCAACGCTTCAGGGTGGTGCATCCATGAAAAAAATGAAGGGCATCCGCAAACGCTGGATCGTGAACAGCCTGAGCTCCGCCCTGCTTATCGTGCTGCTGGCTGTGGCCACCTTCTCGGTGTCCATGGTGAGCTACTACTACAAGAGCATGAGCAACAAGCTCCAGGAAAAAGCCAGCTCCGCCGTCAGCTTCTTCAGCAGCTACAAGACCGAGGAGGCCTTCTACCAGAACGCCTACACCTATATCAATTATCAATTCCAGGAGAAGGACAAGCTGGACTTCCAGCTGGTGGACACCGACGGCGCCGTGCGCTTCTCCAGCTTCTTCGAGTCCTCCGGCTACATCCCCGGCACCCCGGACGTGGACTGTGCGCTGGGCAACAATGAGACCGAAGCGCCCATGATGAAGGTGTGGACCGGCTCCGACCCAAACACCGGCGAGCACATCATGGCCGTCTCCTGCCCTTTGATGGTGGACGGAGAGGTGGCCTGCGTCATCCGTCTGGTCAGCTCCCTGAATAAGGTGGACCGGCAGATTATCTTCATCATCGGCGCGGCGCTCCTGGTGGGGCTGGTGATCGTGGCCATCATCTACGTCTCCAACCTCTACTTCCTGCGCTCCATCGTGGACCCGGTCACCGAGGTCACCGCCACTGCCGAGCGCATCGCCGCCGGCAGCTACGGCGTGCAGATGGAGAAGAAGTTCGACGACGAGATCGGCGATCTCATTGACGCCATCAACGACATGTCCAAAAAGATCAAACAGTCCGAGCTGATGAAAAATGAGTTTATCTCCTCGGTTTCCCACGAGCTGCGTACCCCCCTCACCGCCATCAATGGCTGGGCTGAAACCATCATGAATGGCGAGGTGCGCAACGCCGCCGACGTAAAGAAGGGCATGGGTATCATCGTCAGCGAGGCCCGGCGGCTGACCAACATGGTGGAAGAGTTGCTGGAATTCTCCCGCATCCAGGACGGCCGCTTCACGCTCTCCATCGAGCCGGTGGATATCAAGGCCGAGCTGGAGGACGCGGTATACACCTACCGGGAGTTCTTCCGCAAGGAGGGTATCGAGCTGACCTACACCGACTGCGAGGAGGAGTTCCCCCTGATGAACGCCGACCCCGAGCGGCTGCGGCAGGTCTTTTGCAACCTTCTGGACAACGCCTCCAAGCACGGCGGCTCCGGAAAGCGCATCGACACCGCCATTGCCCCCGGTGAGGATAACACCGTGGTCATCACCATCCGGGACTACGGCCCCGGCATTCCCGAGGAGGAGCTCCCCCACGTCAAAACCAAGTTCTACAAGGGCAGCTCCAAGGCCCGGGGTTCCGGCATCGGCCTGGCCGTGTGCGAGGAGATCGTCACCCGCCACCAGGGTACTCTGGACATCGGCAACGCCCCGGGGGGCGGCTGCCTGGTGACCATCCACTTCCCGATTGGAACATAAGTTCGATTCCCTCTTGCCAGAGCGGGGAAAATTTGATACCATAGGGGACGGACGGCTGAGACCGTCCCCAGTAAGACCAAAGGAGACATCTATGTCAGAGGAAAAGCAAAGCGCCTGCCCCCGCTATAAGACCATGATCGGCGGGCAGGCGCTCATTGAGGGCATCATGATGCTGGGCCCGGAGAAAAAAGCCGTGGTGGTCCGCCGGCCCGACGGTGGGCTGGAGGAGCAGGTGGAAGACCGCATCCTGATCAAGGACCGCCACCCTATTTTCGGTGTGCCCTTCATCCGGGGCATCTTCAACTTCGGCTCCTCCCTGGCCAACGGAGTGAAGGCCCTCATGTTCTCCGCCGAGTTCTACCCCGAGGACGGGGAGGAAGAGGAGGAGCCCTCCAAATTTGAGCAGTGGCTGGAACAAAAGCTGGGCAGCGAAAAGCTCTACTCGGTGATTGTCACCCTGGCCATGATACTGGGTCTGGCGTTCTCCATCGGACTCTTTATCCTGCTGCCCACCGCCGTGGTGGGCGGCATCGCCTGGCTCACCCACGGCATGCCCATGTGGCTGCGCAACCTCCTGGAGGGCGTGGTGCGCATCATCATCTTCATGGCCTATCTGATGCTCTGCTCCAAGACTAAAGACATGCATCGGGTCTTTCAGTACCACGGCGCCGAGCACAAGACCATCTTCTGCTACGAGGCGGGCCTCCCCCTCACCGTGGAGAACGTGCGCAAGCAGCCCCGCCACCACCCCCGATGCGGCACCAGCTTCCTCTTCGTGGTGATCGTCATCTCTATCCTCATCTCCAGTGTGTTCTTCTCTTTCGTGGAACTGACCAACGTCTTCGCCCGCATGCTGGCCCACCTGGTGCTGCTCCCCGTAGTGGTCAGCATCACCTATGAGATCAACCGCTGGATGGGGCGGCACGACAACTGGTTCAGCCGCATCGTCACCGCGCCGGGCCTGTGGCTCCAGAACTGGACCACCTTCGAGCCCGATGACTCTATGATCGAGGTGGGCATCCGCTCCTTTGAGCTGGTGCTCCCCAGTGAGCAGGGCAAAGACGCCTGGTAAAGAAATTGATAAGAGAGGGATAATATGGCGACCACATATAACAATCTGTATTTGGACGCCAGGAAGCAACTTAAGCACGCCGGTATCGAAGCCGCCCAGCTGGAGGCCCGGGAGATCGTGTGCGCTGCGGCAGAAAAGACCCGGGAACAGTTCTACCGGGATCTGATGCTCTACGCCTCCGACCCCGTGGAGGTCAAGGTAAAAGAGCTGGTGGAGCGGCGCCTGCACGGCGAGCCGGTGGCCTACCTGGTGGGGGAATGGGAGTTCTACGGGCTGTCTCTGGAGGTGTCCCCGGCGGTGCTCATCCCGCGGATGGACACTGAGGTGCTGGCTGAGCAGACCATCCTCCTGGCCCGGGCCGCCGGCGAGGGCGCACGGGTGCTGGACCTGTGTACCGGCAGTGGCTGTGTGGGCCTGGCGGTGGCCGCCAATGTGCCCGGCTGCCGGGTGGTGCTGGCCGATCTGTCCGACGACGCCATCAGTCTGTGCAAGCGCAACATCCGGCGCAACGACCTGAGCGCCCGGGTCACCTGTGTCCACACCGACGCTATGCAGAAGCCCAGCGCCGAGCTGTGGGACTTTGACGTCATCGCCTGCAACCCCCCCTACATCCCATCCGGCGATATCGCCGGGCTGGACCCCTCCGTGCGGGACTACGAACCCCGTATGGCCCTGGACGGCGGCGCCGACGGCCTGGACTTCTACCGCGCTATCGCCCAGAACTGGAAGAGCGCCCTGTGTCTGGGGGGGAGCCTCCTCTTTGAGGTGGGGATGGGCCAGGACCGGGACGTGGCCGCTCTGCTGCGGCGCAACGGTTATCAGGATGTGCGCAGTTTCCCCGACACCCAGGGCATCCAGCGGGTGGTGTGCGGCGTTGCCGGAGAATAAAAGTCCTATTTATGGGACTGCGTTTGTGGGATACTTAAGGTACCAAATCGGAAGGGACCCCCTCCGAAGTTCAGATACCGCCGGCTCACCCGGCTGGAAAGGATGATCGCACTATGGCTGATAAGAAGAAACCGCTGGAGGCCGCAGCCCCCGCCGCAGATAAGAAGAAGGCGCTGGAGACCTGTCTGGCCAACATTGAAAAGACCTACGGCAAGGGCACCGTCATGCGTCTGGGCGAGAACACCCACGTGGTGGTGGAGTCCATCCCCACCGGCTCCCTGTCCCTGGACCTGGCCCTGGGCATCGGCGGCGTCCCCAAGGGGAGAATTGTGGAGATCTACGGCCCCGAGTCCTCCGGTAAGACCACCCTGGCCCTCCACATCGTGGCCG